>CAMCIX010000099.1 GCA_945875045.1 uncultured Clostridia bacterium
ACCTGAAATGTAATCTGTGTATCAGTTCATAAGCGGTCGCTTCTCTGATACCCAAGAGCGATGCCATTGTCGGAACGGTCATAGTCCTTTTGAGTAGTTCCGTACCGGGCATTTCGCCGTTGACCTTCTTATAATGAAGTTGGTTTGCATACCATTTCTCGAAGCTCTCTATCATTACTCGCATTTTGCCTGCGACAAGCCGTGTTTCAAACTGTTCCTTATGAACAAGCCAATACGACTCTGTTTTGCATAAGCCGAGAGATCTGCCCATCTCCATTACAGACATACTTGTTTTGCTCATCATTGAACCTCCTTTTTCTGAGCCATATAGCCAAGCTGCTTTGCTTGGCTATATGGTACTCAAAATCGGAAGTTTTGTTAATGATGCGATTAGGTGTCATCGCATACTTGACAAGATTTACTCTTTTCATCAAGCCAAGCATCAAAACTCCTTTTTGAAATACGGATAATGCCACCGATACGGACCGTGCTGAAATAACCTTTTTTTACGATAGCGTATGCGGCGTTTCTACCTATACCGAGAATATCCTGAATTTCCGAAACGGTGTAGGTTCGCTTCTCATAGGAAGGGGGATGTGTCGTAGTCTGTCGATTTAAGTCGGCAACTTTATCTTCAAACATCTAAACCACCTCCACCATTGTTAGGTCGTTTGGTACGCTTCGTGATTAAGTAATCGTATCCGTAGCCAACCTGACACTTATCGCAAGGCTCTTTTTCGACCTGCAAAGGATCTACTCGTCTAAGAATGTTCTCCGGTACGCTGAAGAACTCTGCACGGCACTTCGGACAAAGGCTGAGAATATATCCCGTGCGGATAGGCTTTCTCTTTCTCATAAGTTGGAACTGATAACGGATACCGTCTTTGATTTTGGCGATCGTTTCGCCGTCCTCAATTCTTCCGATAAAAGAAATCAGTTCTTCTGCTTTGTCGATAGTTCTTATCTGCTCAAGCATTACCATTGACGGCTCGTTGAGTCCACAATCCGTTTCCAACGGAATATGAGAAGCAATATCTTCTCTTTTACGAACCGATGTAATAACTGCCACTACGACCGTAGGACTGCTACCGTTCAGTTTATTGGTCTGCACCACCAATATGGGGCGTACACCGCATTGAACTGAACCCTTCATTTTGCCGAGATCACAAGTGTAAATCTCGCCCCATTTGATTTTGGATAAATCTTTTTTCTGCATTTGTAATACCTCTCAATGATTTATTAGAAGGGATTACAAAAATCAGTCCCTTCACTAATTCCCACTGAGCGCAGGCGTGTGGCAAGTCTATTTCAAAATATTTTTCAATTTTTTCAGAGCAACAGCAATCGACTGTGATACCGCTTGGTGTGATACACCTTCCTCCTGTGCTATTTCGTGTGTGCTTTTACCATCAAAAAAGTATTTAATCACCCGTTCCTTTTGCACATCCTGAAGTGTTGCCAATGCAGAACGAACCTTCTGACAGGTTTCATTGCGCAGGAAGCTTTCTTCAAAACTATCTACAACAAGTTCCGGGTGGTGTGCTGTCAGCAATTCATCATCATAATCAAATGGTTCTATACTCCTGACTCCCCGCATATAGTGCTTATTTTCGTTGTTAATAAACTTTGTACGAGCTTTTCCGAAAGCAAGATCAAGAACGATAAACGGTCTAAGAGATGCAGTTTTTTCTGCATATTTTTCGTTCAGTTCTTCTTCTGTTAATCCGGTTATAATTGCCCACTTTTCCTCGCCTGTATATCCGGGATATTCGTATTTCAACTTGATAATTTTGCAATCCTTATCGAACTGCTCATCAAGTGTAAGGTTTGTGCTGTTATTCATTATCGTAATCTCCTTTGAATTTTGAATTTTTGGTTGACAACTCAAAATTCGGAGATCACGGGTATTCAGCTATGTAACAAAGCCAGTTGTTCAACATAAAAAGAGCTTCCTTTCTGATTTCTCAGCCGGAAGTTCCTCGCTGTTCAGTCATCTGCCGAAAACAAAAAGCCACCGGCAAGACAGAATTAGCCTGTGGCTATCTGTCCTGTCGGCAGCCTCTCATGTTTGCTTTTCGCAGGTCTGGATTAACTGACCGAAGTGTTATCAAAGCAAGTGACCTGATAAGGAATTACGCAGCCTGTTTCATCTCAACCTTACCGTCGTTTCGCCGTTATTCAGTTTTGAATTATTTAAGCGACGGGCGGCAACTGTATCGCCCAATCGTGCAGAGCTTTTGCCGCCTTTGCCCGTTCCGCAAGAAAAGCATAAAACTCATAGTTGTTGTAAGTGTATCTTATGGTTCTTTCATCGTCCCACTCAAAGCCGTCCGGCAGAGCAAGGACGATAGCTTTTTGCTCATTTTCTTCAAAAGTTATATAGAAGTCATTATCCTGCGTAACATATAAAGCCCTGACCGGTACTCTTGGATTTTCTGTTCTTTCTGTGCCGATCAAGCCTACAAACGCTTTTGCCGTTTCTTCGGAATCGACCATAGCTTCGCATAAAGAATAGAAGGGATGTCCTGAACAGCAGAACTTTGTTTTGTAGCCCTTAATGTTCAATTCTCGGATTAACGGAGCTATCACTTCGTCAATCTCAATATGTTCGTCGTGGAATCTGTCAATGTTCGACTCCGCCCAAATCTCATTCGTTTTCAAATCATAGTAAGCCATTTTTTCTACCTCACTCATATCGTACTTGCCCTACGGGAGCATATAAGTCTATTGTATCGTGCCTTCGACCTTTCTGCTTTCTGACTGAAACTGCTTTACAGTTCTTGCACTCATATTTGATTATTCCGTTTTCATTCCGGTATCCATAGTTTAGATGTCCGCAGTTCGCGCAAAACATAGGAACCGGAGTCCAAGTATCATATTTCAATTACATCACCTCATCAAATTGCTTTGTACCTTTGCTGAGGTTTTGTAAAACCAGAGTATTATGCTATTATCAAGTGGCAACTCTGCTTTTACCCTCAACAAACCACTTCCCGTTTTCTTCATCAAAGAGATAGGTTTCCTTGCCGCAAATCATCACAGTATACCGAAGTCCCGTACCGCCGACTTTAGTAGAAGCAGCTCGACAGCATTGCTTCACACGGTCGATTTCGTAAACCTCGTCATTTTCAAACTTAATGGTTTCAGGTCGGCAAGTTCCATCAATCAAATGTCTTGCTCTTACCTCCACATATACTTTTCTGCGTTCTTCCATTGCCTAATTATCCTAACTCAACATTCCGGTCGGCATTGTGATTTCCGCCCTTTCAGGCGGCATCCTAAGATTTTGAAATAGGACACCGTTTTTAATGCTGTCCTTGCCGAACCTCTGTCGGATTGTTTCAATACACAAATCGAGCTTTTCCAATTTCTCAATTCTCTCCACATTCATAAACAAATCAATCTGTCGGGGCGTGTCCTGTGGCACCAAATTGATAGCCTGAATCGTGACAGAGCGAATTGGATTTTTCCAGTCGTATCTTTTCTCAAATAAGCTGAAAGCAGCCTTTGCAATGAGCATCGGGGACTGTGTAGGCATATCCAACTTCGTTTGCCATTGTTTTGAGAAAAGCGTGTTGTCCCGTATGTGAATAGCGACTCCATCCGCACACTTCTGATGGACACGGAGCTTGTGTCCGATGTCTTGGGTTAATTCGAGAAAAACGGGCCACACCTGCTCATTTTTCTCTAAATCTTTTACGGTGGTAATTCCGTGTCCTACACTTTTAATTGGCGAAACAAAATCAGTTTTGGTAACACGGGAGTGGTCATTACCGTTTGCATATTGCCACAAGGCGGTTCCGTTCTTACCGAGCTTCCGCTTCAAGAAATCGGGATCGGTCTTTGCTAAATCACCAATGGTCTTTATGCAGTAGCTATCTAATACACGCTGCGTTGCTCGACCTACACCGAGCAAATCCGCTGCGGGGAGTCCCCAAATCTTTTCCCTGAAGGTGTCCGGTGGGATTACTGTTACGGCATCAGGTTTTTTCATATCCGAGCCTAATTTGGCAAATATCTTATTGAAAGACACTCCGACAGAGATAGTCAAGCCGAGTTCAAACTTAATCGTTTCCCGTATCTCGTTTGCCACCTTTTCAGGTGAGCCAAAGATATGCTCTGTGCCGCTAATATCAAGCCAGCACTCGTCCATACCATACGGTTCCACTTGGTCTGTATATCGGCTGTAAACATTCCGTGCCAGTTTTGAATACTTAATGTATTCTTCGTAATGAGGAGGAACGACCACCAAATCTTTGCATTTTTGCTTTGCCTGCCATACGGCATCGCCTGTTTTCACATCAAAAGATTTTGCCGCATAGTTCTTTGCAAGGACAATGCCGTGTCGTTCTTCGACAGAACCGCAAACTGCAACCGGATATTTTCTTAAAGAAGGATCAAGCATACATTCGACGCTTGCATAAAAATTGTTCATATCACAATGCAATATGGAACGGTTCAACTTTTTTCGCCTCACTTCCTGAATTTTTTGCAAAACCACTTGACAAACGAAATGTCGTGTTGTAATATATAGACACGACACTAATGTCGTTTCTGTGTTTTAGATTATAGCACGCCACTAATGTCGTGTCAATATGAAATTACGAAATAAATGTCGTGTTTCAAAATTTTCAAATTTTAAGACGAAGGGGTATGATTATGAAATTCAACGAGAGACTTAAAGAATTGAGAGAAAAAAGCAAATTAACACAAGAGCAGCTCGCAAAGATTTCAGGTGTTTCCTCTCGTATGATACAGAGATATGAGTACGGAACATCTCGTCCTCGTTTAGATGCGGCAGAAAAGCTCGCAAAAGCTCTCAATGTAACAACAGATCAGCTTCTTGGAAATGGCGATATGCTTGTTGCACAAGCCGCAGAGAAATACGGCTCCAGAGGTGCAAAGCAGGCTCAGCAGCTCACCGAGGAAGTAACCGGCTTGTTTGCAGGCGGTGAAATGGCACAGGAAGATATGGATGTGATGATGAAAGCAATCCAGGATGCTTATTGGATTGCGAAAGAAAAAAATAAAAAATACACCCCAAAGAAATACCGTTCCGAAGAGTAAGTCCGTTTTATGGGACATATCTTTTGATAGGATTAGTGTAGGAAGGTAGTGTAGGAAGGTATGAAAGGGGTGAGAATCAATGTATGTTTGTAATTCCGAAATAGTGCAAAAGGCAAATCGGATTGTTGCTCAATGCGGCACCCGTGATCCAAAGCGCATTGCGAGAGAACTCGGAATAGAGGTAATGTATTTGCCGTTTTCCAAACAGCGAGGCGCATATAAGGTTATCATGCGAAATCGCTTTATGTTCATCAAAGACAATCTGCATCCGGTTATGGAGAACATTGTCCTGCTGCACGAACTCGGACACGACACGCTGCACAGAGAAGAAGCCACCCGGACAGGCGGCTTTGAAGAATTTAATATCTTTGAAATGCAGGACAACCGTATGGAATATGAAGCAAACATTTTTGCTTCTCAAGTTGCTTTACCCGACGATGATTTTCTTGAGCTGGCTGAGAGAGGTTACGACACTCAGCAGATTGCAAGAGCATTGAACTCGGATATAAACCTTGTGGCTTTGAAGGCGGATACGCTCATATCACAAGGATATAGGCTCAGACCGCAAGAACACTGTAATGACTTTCTCAAATACAATAGATAAGACCGCCTGCTCAAAAAGAGAGTAGACGGTCTTATTATCTTTTCACATATAATATAGTTTGTTATCGATTGATTGTGATATATTCTTTTACTTCGCAAGCATATTCTGCTTTAAGATCATCCAAACCAAGAAGATTTTGAGACGGCATATTGTCTAGTATTATTATATCAAGAATTTGAAATCTCAATTCAATTACATATTTAATGTTTGCCAATAATGTTTTATTAAATTGATCAACAAGAGCAGAAGAATTCTCATCATCATATAAATCAGAAAGATTTTCGTCAATTAGAGATGTGATTCCAGTTATATTCTCTTTTGCATCTTCTTCATTAGAATCTGTAATTATCGTATCATCCTGTAATGTTTCCAAAGAAGTAAGTAAAGCAGAAACAACCCAGTTGACTTCATTTACTTTTTCTTTTAGCTCTGACGCTTGCTCGTTCAAATTATCTGATGACAATATTCTTAATATATCATTCGTATCTTGTTTGAAATAATAGTAAAGCGAATAGATTACATCGGTATATTCGTAATTTTCAGAATTGTTTGATTCATTTTTTATGCTGCAAGCGCACAATGAATGCTCATGTACGGTAAGGAAGCAAGCAACCGAAAACAAGAGATAGACCGCCA
>CAMCIX010000100.1 GCA_945875045.1 uncultured Clostridia bacterium
GAGATGTAGAGAGGTCTCGTGGGCTCGGAGATGTGTATAAGAGACAGTAATTAGGGTGAAGTAAAATACGGCGGTGATTTTAGTTGAAAGATATTGTAAAAATATCAGGAAGAACGGAAAAATTAAACCACAGGGAGCTTATTGCGGCGGCGGCAACCCATATTTTAGCGGCAGCGGCGGGCTTTATCGCCGCAAGAGCCGCAGTAACGGACAAGCTGTTGCCCTTCGGTCTCTCGGTAGCGGCGGGAGCCTCCGCAACATACACCCCAGCCGCGGCAATCGGCGTTTTTTTGGGGTATTTTATCCCCGCGCTCGACACGGGCGGCTTTCGTTACATAGCGGCAATGCTTGCAATACTTGCGATAAAGCTGTTATTGGGCGGCTATAAAAGGCTGACCGAAAGCCCTGTCTTTTTAAGCTGTATATGCCTGCTCGCAAGCTTTTTAACCTCGGCGGTGACCTTGAGCGGATTTAATTTCAGCTTTTTAAACGCCGCGTCGGAGTCTTTGCTTGCGGCGGGCGGTACGTTTTTTGTCTGCCGCTCATTTAAGGCCTTGCCGAAGGCGGTTCAGGGGCTTAACGCCGACGAGCTTGTTTCTCTTTTCGCGACCGTCGGCATACTGCTAACGGGGGTAAACGGCTTTGATTTCGGCGGAGTATCCTTAGGTCATATATTAGGTATTACCCTGATACTTACCGCCGCGAAATACGGAGGTACCCTCTCGGGCGCGGTATGCGGCACAACCGTGGCGCTGTCGCTTGTCTTAAGCGGAGTATCGGGTGAAATCGCCGTTGTTTACGCCTTTATCGGGCTTATAGCGGGTGTCTTTTCCTCCTACGGCAAATATATTCAGGTCGGGGTTCCTCTTGTTTTCAGCCTTGTGGGCTCAGTCACCACGGGCAACCCGATACTGATAGCGAGGACCGTTATAGAAGCCGCCCTCGGTTCGGCGCTGTTTTTAGCGTTGCCGAGGCGGCTCGGGATTCACATAAGCCGTCTTTTTTCGGTATACCCAAGGTTAGTAGCTCCCGACGGCTTTAAAAAATCGCTTGAAATGCGGCTTAATATAGCGGCAAATGCCCTTTGCGATGTTTCGGAAACGGTCGAACAGGTTTCCGCCGAGCTTTCTAAAATTAACGCGCCCGATTTCGGAACGGTTATCGCCGCGATTGAGCAGGACGCCTGCTCGGGCTGTAAGCTTAGGGTTCACTGCTGGGAAAGCCGCCGCGACAGCACGGTTGAGGCAATTCTCGGAATGACCAAGGCGGTCAAAGAGGGCAGTCGCGCCCCCGAAAACGGCGCGCCCGAGGAGTTTCGCGGCAGGTGCATAAGGGTGTCGCAGGTGGCGAACGCCGCCTACAAGCGGTATTCCGACTACACCTCGCGCATTGCCGCAGAAAACCGAATCGACGAGGTGCGTTCGGTGGTGTCCGACCAGTTTGACGGAATATCCTATATGCTTTCTGAGCTTGCAAACGACCTTGAAAATGACGGTAAATTTGATAATTCCACAGCCGAAAAAGCCTCTGCCGCCCTTAAAAATCTCGGCGCACAAGCCGAGGAATGTACCTGTAAGCTCGACAAATTCGGCAGAATGAGTATTGAACTCAAAATTAAAAAGCAACCCGATTTAACAATAAATAAGCTACAGCTTATGAAGCTTTTATCGGTTGTCTGCGAGCGTGATTTCGACGTTCCCGCGGTAAGCGCGGCGGGCGGGAGCATATATATTACCCTGTACGAGCACGCCGCGATAAGGGTAGATGTGGGTGTAGACCAAAAAACCGCTATGTCTTCGGCAATGTGCGGCGACGCATACAAGTATTTCTTCGACGGCAGAGGGCATTTTATTATGATTTTATCCGACGGAATGGGCACGGGCGGCAGAGCGGCGGTGGACGGCGCAATGGCTTCGGGGCTTATGAGCCGTCTTATTAAGGCGGGCTTCGGCTACGACTGCTCCCTTAGAATCCTCAATTCCTCTATGCTTTTTAAATCTACCGACGAATCTCTTGCCACGGTGGACATTGCAAGCATAGATTTATTCACAGGTCAGGTCGAGCTTTACAAGGCGGGCGCCGCTCCCACCCTGATAAGGCGCTCAGGCCGCACAGGAAAGGCGGAAAGCACCTCCCTGCCCGCCGGTATTTTACGGGAAATAGGCTTTGACAAGGCAACTGTTAAGTGCAAAATAGGCGACATTGTGGTGCTTATGTCGGACGGTGCGGCGTGCGAGGGCACCGACTGGATCAAAGGAGAAATAGAAAGCTGGAGCAACGGCACCGCCGAGGAGCTTGCAGAGCGGATATGCGAGGGTGCAAAACGCCGCCGCAGTGACAACCATCAGGACGATATTACCGTAATGACGGCGATACTCAAAAAATCGGTATAGCAAAAATGGGGCTGTAAAAAAACAAATCGGGGCTTGCGTATATAAATTCGGAATTCGGAATGCGGAATGCGGAATTCGGAATTAAATAACGCGAAATTGAGGTATTTATAGGCGAAACATAATGATATTTTGTAGGGTTTCCCCGCCACGTTGAGTCTAATCTGCGGAACGGATAAATCCGTTCCCTACGAGGGCGAATTGACCAGCGTAGGGACGGGCGTCCCCGACCGTCCGATTGTCTAATGTCTAACGTCTAAAATCTAACATCTAAATTCGTAGGGGAGGGTCTCTGTGCCCTCCCGTTTATACTTCAAATGCTTCGGGAGGGCACGGAGACCCTCCCCTACAAACACACAGACAAAACCCCGATTTGTCTCTTAAAAAGCAAACAAGCTTTGCATTAGCCTTATTTTCGTGCTTTTGCAAAGCTTGTTTATTTTATTTTTGCTTAATTAATCCGCCTTTGAAGTTGCTGTGTTTTTTTATACTCTGTACTGAATTTAATACGCCTTGCCCCAGTAAAGCATATGCTTTGCTTCTTTGCCGCAGCATACGCATTTGCCGTCCAGCTCCTCCTGCTCGAAGGGAATACAGCGGGAGGTTACGCCCGCATAGTCCTTAAGCTTGTCCTCGCACTCGCGGTCGCCGCACCACATAGCGCGGATAAAGCCCGGCTTATTATCGGCGATTTCCTTCATTTCTTCAAGGCTGTGCGCGTCAAAGGTCATATTCGCCCTGCGCTCCAGCGCCTTATTGTAAAGACCGTCGTGAACCGCCTTTAAAAGCTCGGCAAGCTTTTCTTCAAGCTCGTCAAGGGAAACAACCGTCTTTTCGCCGTTATCTCTGCGGACGATTACACAGCTGTTATTCTCAATGTCCTTGGGTCCTAACTCTACTCTGAGCGGAACGCCCTTCATTTCATACTCGGCAAACTTCCAGCCCGGCGACTGCTCGCCCGCGTCGATTTTGGCGCGGCAGACCTTTTTCATTCTCTCGTAAACCTCATTAGCCTTGTCGAGAACCCCCTCCTTATGGGAGGCAATCGGGATAAGCACCGCCTGAATCGGGGCTATCGCGGGGGGAAGCACCAGACCGTTATCGTCGCCGTGGGTCATAATAATCGCGCCGATAAGGCGGGTGGAAATACCCCACGAGGTCTCAAACGGGGTTACGGGGTTGTTGTTTTTATCGGTATATTCAATCTCAAACGCCTTTGCAAAGCCGTCCCCGAAATAGTGGGAGGTTCCGCTCTGGAGCGCCTTGCCGTCGTGCATTAACGCCTCTATCGTATAGGTCGCCTCGGCACCCGCGAAGCGTTCCTTTTCGGTCTTCTCGCCCTTGATTACCGGAATACACAAATACTCCTCCGCAAAGCGAGCGTAGATGTTAAGCATCTGCACCGTCTCCGCCTTAGCCTCCTCGGAGGTGGCGTGAAGGGTGTGACCCTCCTGCCACAAGAACTCGCGGGAGCGCAGGAAGGGGCGGGTAGTCTTCTCCCAGCGCACAACGCTGCACCACTGGTTGTATAGCTTGGGCAGGTCGCGGTATGAATGTACTATATTCTTAAAGTGGTCGCAGAAAAGGGTTTCGGAGGTAGGTCTTACGCAGAGCCGCTCCTCTAACTCCTCCTCGCCGCCGTGGGTTACCCACGCAACCTCCGGCGCAAAGCCCTCAACGTGATCCTTTTCCTTTTGTAAAAGGCTCTCGGGAATGAACATAGGCATATAAACGTTCTCGTGACCCGTCTCCTTGAACATACCGTCCACAATATGCTGAATATTCTCCCAAATTGCATAACCGTAGGGGCGGATAATCATACAGCCCTTAACCGAGGAATAATCTATCAGGTCGGCTTTGAGCACGACGTCGGTATACCATTTAGCGAAATCCTCATCCATAGAGGTAATCGATTTTACCAGTTTTTCTTTAGCCATTTCGGGAAGCGCAAAGGCGCTCCACGTCCCACCTTTCATATCCGTGTAGCATAATAATAAAACTATTATAAAGCAAGTCGAATAAATTTGCAACATTTTTTAGTAATAATATAGCTTTTTTAAAAAAAGCATAAAAACCTATTGACAAACGCACGATAAGAACATATTATTTGTTTATCGACTTTTTTAAGCTCGCAGCACACCCGCGGGCTTATTACGGTAATTTTCAGGAGGAACATATTATGGTATTTGAGAAAATTAAAGAAATGCTGGCAGACCAGCTTGACGCGGACGCAGAAGAAATGACAATGGAAACCGACATTGCCGACGATTTGGGAGCGGACAGTCTTGACGTGGTTGAGCTTTTAATGTCCATTGAGGACGAGTTCGACGTTGAGATTCCCGACGAGGAAATTGAAAATCTCAAAACAATCGGCGACGTTGTTGAATATATCCAGAGCAATATGTAAAAAGCTTAACAGGGGCTGTCACAAAAGACAGCCCCTGCTCTTTATTATGTTATTCCGCTTTATCCTTCATATTGTAAAGCTTTTCAATACAGTCCGTACACACATTATAGCCGCCGAACTCAACGCTGTCCGCCAGAGAATCGCAGAAAATGCAGGTCGGCTGGTACTTCTTAAGCACAACCTTGTCGCCGTCCATATAGATTTCAAAGCTGTCAACGTCGTTTTCAACCTTTAACTGCCTGCGGATTTCCTTGGGGATTACAACGCGTCCCATTTTGTCAACCGCTCTTACCATACCTGTAGATTTCATTTTCTTTATACCTCCTTTTGGTTTACCTTATTTTAACATATTTAGTCATAATTTGTCAATACCCGATTTGACAATTCATTGTTTGTTTACAAATTATCCCATTGTATTTTTTCTGCGCCGTTCTGCTCTAAAATCGCGTTGGTTTTCGAGAAGTGGCGGCAGCCCAAAAAGCCCCTGTAAGCCGAAAGGGGGCTTGGGTGGGAGGTGCAAAGCTTGTAATGCGCGGGATTGGTGATTATTCCCGCCTTTCTTTCGGCGTTCGCGCCCCAAAGCAGAAAAACAACCGGCTGTTCCTTTTTATTAAGCTCGGAAATAACGCGGTCGGTGAATATTTCCCAGCCCTTGTCCTTATGGCTGTTGGGCTGACCCTCCCTTACGGTCAGCACCGTGTTAAGGAGCAGTACGCCCTGCTTTGCCCAGCCGGTAAGCTCGCCGTGTGCGGGCATAGTCACCCCCAAATCCTCGCTTATCTCCTTATAAATATTCACAAGCGAGGGCGGCAGAGGCACACCCTTTTTTACCGAAAAGCAAAGCCCGTGCGCCTGACCCGCCCCGTGGTAAGGGTCCTGACCCAAAATAACCGCCTTTGTATCGGAAAAGGAGGTATATTTTAGGGCGTTGAAAATATCGTGCATATCGGGATAAATACGCCGAGAGGAGTATTCGCTCTTTAAAAATTCGTGAAGCTGTCTGTAATACGGCTTCTCCCACTCGTCCGCCAGTATTTCGTCCCAGTCGTTGCCTAATTTAACCGTAAAAAGCCCCCCTTATTTAACAAGCCGCCACCAAAGCAGCGCCGCCGCCTGAAGCGGAACGCCTATCCCTAAAATTATCCAGATATTATAATTAAGGAACTGCAGACAAAAGCACAAAAGCAGAGACCACATAAGCGCCGAAACAATAAGGAAAAAGAGCCTTTTCCTGTGCCAGATAACGTCGAAAACGACAGTCACAATAAGGGAGACAGGCACCGCCCAGCAAAAGGCGATCCAGGGCTTAAGTCCCGCGAAAATATTGCAGAAAATATAAATAACCGTAGCGGTAAGCCAAACGCAAAGCACCGACAGGAGTGTGATAATGTTATACTTTTTTCTAAGGTGACGCGGCAAAATCGGCTTAGCGGATTCCCTGCCCGCGATATAGTCGCTGTCTCTTATACACATCTCCGAGCCCACGAGACCTCTCTACATC
>CAMCIX010000101.1 GCA_945875045.1 uncultured Clostridia bacterium
CGAAGTCGTCCGATTTTGCTTGCAGGAATAAGAGTCGGGGTCGCAGAGCGTTCCCGACTCGGTTCACATCGGACGGCAAAGCCGACCGTTAAAGGTTTTTAGAGAGTTCGTTCCATAGGGGTTAAAAAATGCCGTTTTAGCTGCATTAGGGGTCGGTGTTATCGTGAGGCACGATTATACCAAGAAAAACAAGGGCGTCGTGACTCAAAAAAGAGGTTTTTATTACATTTTGGTACAAACCATTTTTGCCTAAAAACCTTTTATTAATGCAGGTTTCCGAGCCTGTATGTTTTTGAAAAAATAACAACAAGGAGATGATGAAATGGATGAAAATAAGAAGAAATTTGCGTTGTGGATACATCCATCTACACTTGAAAAAGCAGAACGATTATATAAATTAGATAACTGTCGTAGCAAGTCGGAATTCATTGAAAAAGCACTTCAATTTTATTCGGGCTATGTTGTTTCACAAGACGGTCGTGATTATTTCCCCGAAGCAATTGTTGAAACTGTTCAAGGTACGATCGGAAGTTTTGAAAAAAGAATGGCCTCGCTTATGTTTAAGTATGCGGTTGAGCTTGATATGATGATGCATATAATTGCAGCCAATCATCGAATCGACCAAGACACACTTTCACGACTGCGTGGTAAATGTGTCAACGAAGTTCGTAGCACCAATGGTCATATTTCCTTTGAAGATGCCGTTGTGTATCAAAAAGGCGGTAAAAAATAGTGGCGAAGTTTATTCTCAAATGGCGATATATAAAATCAGGTTCTGCGAAACATAGCGCAAACCTTGTGAAATATATTGTAACTCGTGAAGGTGTTGAACTGTGCGATGAGTCGTGGAAACATCAACCTGCCACTCAAGAACAGCAAAGACTTATTAAAGAACTTACAAGCGACTTTCCCGATTCGGTTGAAAGTTTTGAGTATCAGGATTATATTTCAAAGCCAACTAAAAGTTCAGCATCAGAATTTATAAGCCGAACCATTGAAGAAAATGTTGACCTCATTGGTAAAAAAGAAAACTATGTGGGGTATATTGCTATGCGAACTCGTGTTGAAAAACAAGGCTCTCATGGTTTATTTTCTCAAAAAGATGAAGTAATTAATCTTGATGAGGTTTCAAAAGCGGTTGCCGAACACGAAGGTGCTGTGTGGACAACGATAATGTCTTTACGGCGCGAAGATGCTGAAAGGCTTGGGTATGATAACGCAAGTGCGTGGAGAGAAATGCTCCGAGGACAGTCACTTAAACTTGCCAAAGCGATGGGCATTCCTCTTCCAGACCTGCGATGGTATGCGGCGTTTCATAACGAGGGACAACATCCGCATATACATTTAGTTTCATATTCCGTTGGCAAAGAGCCGTATATGACTGAACAAGGTTTGCTGAAATTCAAGTCGGACTTTGCACATGAAATATTCAGAAACGACTATTATCACATTTATCAAGACCAAACAGCACATCGAAATGCTCTTCGTGAACTTGGTCATAAAAAGATTTCTGATATCGTTAATCAAATTAATATCGGCGCATACGATAACGAAACAATCAAAATTATGCTTCGAGAATTAGTAAACGAGCTGGATGGTTACACAGGGAAAATGGTGTATGGTTATATGCCTAAACGAGCTAAAAATATTGTAAATGGAATTGTTGACGAGCTTGCAAAGGATGAACGCATCGCAGAGTTATACAACTTATGGTACGAGCAGAAAGAAAATATTGTTCGCACTTATCAGGATACGATGCCACAGCACATTCCGTTATCTCAAAACAAAGAATTCCGAACAATAAAAAATGCCGTAATTCAGGAAGCATTGAACCTACTTAACAATCGTATTACTTTTGAGGATGACCTGTTTGAAAAACCGACCTTTGTTTCTGATGACGAAGTCGAACCGAGCTATAAAAGAAATCCGTGGACAGACCCCGAGGATATGCATTATCAATACCGAATGGCAAAGAAATGTTTGGATGAAAACTCTGAAGAATATGATCCCGATGAAGCAATCGAATGGCTATATAGTTCTGCCGAACAAGGATATGATATTGCAATGTACAAACTCGGAAAAATGTATTTGCGGGGCGATGTAGTAAATAAGGATATCGCTCGAGCAATCTTTTGGTTGCAAAAGGCTGACGAGCAAAATAATCAATATGCTCAATACCTACTTGGTAAAATATATATGAACGGTATTGATGTTAAAGCAGATTATTTCAAAGCAGAAGAAATGTTCACTAAGGCAGTTAGCCAAGGAAACATTTATGCAAAATACTCTTTGGCAAAAATGCATCTCAAAGGTCAAGCTCAATATAGTAACATATTAACTGCCGTCAGATTACTCACCGAAGCGGCGAATCAAGGAAACCAATGGGCTGAATATCAACTCGGAAAAATGTATTTATACGGACAAGGCATTGACAAAAACTATGATGAAGCTGTTAGATTGTTGACATCATCCGCCAACAGAGGTAATGAATACGCCCAACGATTGCTTGATAATTATTATACAAATACATATAGCAACTCGGCAACTGTTCTTGCAGCCTTGCGTTTGTTGGCTCGTCTTTCGCAAATAATTCGTGAGGATGCGGATAAGCGAAGTAAGACTGGTCGTACAATTGACCGCAAACTCATGCGTAAAATCGAAGAAAAGAAAATGGCTCAAGGACAAAAAATGGGCTAAATATGATGAAGGAGAAACCATGTCAACTTATATTCACTATACCAACGAACAAAAAGAACGTGCGCGTTCCACAGACCTCGCAGACTTATTGCAACGACAGGGTGAACAATTGAAACGATCCGGCAAAGAGTATCAATGGCGCGACGGTTCTAACAAGGTAACTATCAGAGGAAATCTATGGTATCACCAGTATGAAGAAGTCGGTGGCGATGCGATTGATTTTGTGCGTAGATTCTATAATAAAGACTATCCCGAGGCCATGGAATATCTTTTGAATGGATACGGTGGAACGCTTACGGCGGCACCGCCAATTGAAAAAGATATTAAAGAATTTGAATTGCCCAAGCGAAATGATAATATGCGTAGAGTATATGCGTATCTTTTGCACCATCGTGGACTTAGTAGAGATGTGGTATATGCATTTGCTCACAAGCAAATGATTTATGAATCACTGCCGCATCACAATGCTGTATTCGTGGGTTACGATACCGAAGGTATTGCTAGACATGCTCATAAGCGCGGAAGCGGTTCACAAAGTACCTACAAAGGCAATGCTGACGGAAGCATACCCGAATTCAGTTTTCATTGGAATGGTTCGAGCAATAAAATATTCCTATTTGAAGCGCCGATTGATATGCTTTCCTATATTTCAATGAATCCCCACGAATGGCAAAAAAACTCTTATGCCGCATCGTGTTCGGTTTCAGATCGTGTCCTCTTTCAATGCTTGAAAGACAACCCAAATATCAAAGAAGTTTATCTGTGTTTTGATAATGACGAAGCAGGTCAAACTGCCGCAAAAAGAATATCAGATAAACTTTTCACACAAGGTTATAAATCAGAAATCCTCACTCCAACGCACAAAGATTGGAATGAGGATTTAATCATTTTTCAAAAGGATGGTGACCTTCAATGGACAACACATTTATATTAATATTGATTGGTGTTGGTATGTTTGCCATAATTGGCGGTATAACTGTCATCTCGCACATATATAACTTAAATGCGATAAAAAGCAAAACTGTCGGTGACGGGCAACACGGTACTGCTCGTTTTGCAACTAAAAGCGAACTGCGTAAAACCTATAAGTTCATTCCTTTCGAGCCAAAGGTTTGGCGCAAACAAGCTAAGAAAGGAAAATCCAAACTTCCACAAGGTGTGATTTTAGGAGTGAAGAAAAAGAAAGGTCAAGACTTTGCTTTGGTTGATGATGACGATGTTCATACGCTTATGATTGGTGCGGCTGGCTGTGGTAAAACAGCATACTGGCTTTATCCAAATTTGGAATATGCCTGTGCTGCCGGAATGTCTTTCCTAACCACTGATACCAAAGGTGACCTTTATCGCAATTATGGTAACATCGCAAAAGAATACTACGGATACGATGTTGCAATTATTGACCTTCGTAATCCGACCAAGTCAGACGGAAATAACCTCCTGCACCTTGTGAACAAATATATGGATGCTTATAAGGAGAACCCCGAAGATATTTCACTCAAAGCTAAAGCTGAAAAGTATGCAAAAATTATAGGTAAAACACTAATTTTTAGTGATGGCGACTCCGCTTCCTATGGTCAAAACGCATTCTTCTATGATGCGGCCGAAGGATTGATAACTTCCGTTATTCTTTTGATTGCTGAGTTCGCTCCGCCCGAGCAAAGACACATCGTGTCGGTATTCAAACTGATTCAGGACTTGCTTGCACCGAGTGGAGTCAAAGGTAAAAATCAGTTTCAATTGCTAATGGAGAAATTACCTCCCGATCATAAAACAAGATGGTTTGCAGGTGCCGCACTTAACACAAGCGAGCAAGCAATGGCCTCTATCATGTCAACCGCTATGTCTCGTCTAAATGCTTTTCTCGACTCGGAACTCGAACAAATTTTGTGCTTTGATACCGCAATCGACGCCGAGAAATTCTGTTCAAGCAAATGTGCAATTTTTATCGTTCTTCCCGAAGAAAATCCGGCGACCTACTTTATGGTATCGCTTTTATTGCAGCAGCTATACCGAGAAATATTGACCGTTGCTGATGAAAACGGCGGCAAACTTAATAACCGTGTTATGTTTTATATGGACGAGTTCGGCACACTTCCCGCAATTAGTTCAGCTGAAATGATGTACTCTGCTTCTCGCTCTCGAAAGCTATCCCTTGTAAGTATTATTCAGTCCTACAAGCAGCTCGAAAAAAATTATGGTAGTGAAGGTGCTGATATTATTAAAGATAACTGTCAGGTGACGATTGCCGGTGGTTTTGCTCCGACATCAGGTACTGCTGATGAAATTTCTAAGTCTCTTGGTTCAAGAACCGTAATGACCGGTTCGGTTTCAAGAAGCAAAAACGACCCATCTCAAAGTTTACAGATGACAGAGCGGCCACTGATGACGGCAGACGAACTCAAATCAATGAGAAAAGGTAATTTTATTGTTATGAAAACAGGAACGCATCCATTTATTTCAAGGCTAAAGCTTTTCTTTAAATGGGGTATTGATTTTGATACTGAGCAATACACCGTTGAAGATAAAGGAACACGCAAGGTGCATTATACAAACAAGGATATTATTGAAGAAAACATCCTTGATGCATTTCCTGTAGTTTATACACCACCCGTGCGTCCTCCTCGAAGATCAGCTTCAGGCGGGCAGACATTATTGCAGAGCGATGAACCTTTGATTAATGAACCTGAAAATCATGTTCGTACAGACTAAGGAGGTGACACTGTATGTCCTATTACCGAAAACTGTATAGCTGTGACGAACTTCCCTCAAGAGCAAAGCTCGTCTATATCTATCTATATGATCGTTGCGACAAGGAGAAAAAAGCGTGGCCGAGCGTAAAAACCATAGCCAAGGAACTATCTATCTCGGACAAAACCGTCCGCAGAGCAGTCAAAGACTTGGAGAAAGCTGGGCTTGTACGGAAGGAGTATGCGAGGCGTAAAAATGGCTCTTTTACAAGCAACCGCTATTATTTAACCTGAAACTTAATATCCAATTCACCAAGGGGTTACTATGCCTTTTAGGTGTCAGTAGGACACGGTCAAGATGGTATCCCAAGGAAGCTCCCACTTTAAGAAATATTACAGCAGAAGATAAAAGACAGACACAAATAAAGGCAACAGTTGGGTAAACCTTCCGTTGCCTCTTCTGCTTAATTAGCTGTGCTTTTTATTTAGCTCAATTAAAACTTTGTTAAGAATGGCTTGCTGATTTTCTGATAGCCCTGGATAACTGACTGCTGGCGATTTGAATTCGTGGATTAACGAGTGAATTGTTTCTTTCTGCTCGTCAGTCAATCCGGAAATTGAAACCATTTCATTTTTATCTATTCCAACAAGATAATCAAGCGAAACATTAAAGATTACAGCCATTTGAACGAGAACCTCTAATGGCGGAGTTTTATAGTTGTTCTCATACCCACATATAACAGACTTACTTCTATTGATTTTCTTTCCTAAGTCAGCTAATGACATATTATGACTCATACGCAATTGCTGAAGGCGCATTCCAAAATCAAACATTAGCACACCTCCTGATGTTCATTTATAGTAAACATTTTAATATACTTGCGTTTAATTATAGAAAACGATATAATG
>CAMCIX010000102.1 GCA_945875045.1 uncultured Clostridia bacterium
TCAGAGGGAGCCGAGGTTTACCTATTTCAAGTACCCCTACAAACCCCGATTTGTCACGCATATTCAATGTCGGTAGGATTTAATTTATTTGTTAAGTATTTTAGCAAAGGGCTTTTCGAGTACGCAGAAAAGGGCTACGCCGCCGACTATCGCGATACCCGCGTTAATAAGGGTAGAAGCCTGACCCAAAACGGCTGTAGTAAGCGCCGCCTTAAAGCTCGATCCTGCAAGCAGGTAGGTAACCAGCTTCCACGCGGTCTCGCCCACAAGGTTTACTAGCATACCGCAGGACGCGCCGACCACCGCCGAGGCGGTTTTGTGGGAAAACTTATTTTTAAGGAGCCCGAAGATAATGCAGAGAATACCGATTACCAGAAATATCGGGCAAAGCACCGCGCTTTTGCCTGTATATGAGCCGTTCTGTGTAAAGGTGTGAACCAAAAGTCCCGCAAAAACCATAAGGGAAAGCACGCCCGAAACATAAAGCGCAACGGCGGGGTACTTTTTGCGGTTCTTAAAGAAGTTGTAGACAAGACCCGCCGCAAGACCGATTAAAAGCTTTAAAACAAAGGTTTTGGGGGACGAATCGGCGTGACCGTTGAAGATGTCGAAAAAGCCCATACCGATTGAGCCCGCAAGTCCGCCCTGCCAGCCGCCGACCAGCAGAGCCGCCAGAACAACTATAAGGTTTCCGAAATGTATGTACATATTAGCAAACGGAATGAAAAGCACCGTAAGCGCAATGTAGCACAGCGCCGCAAACAGCGCAATAAATGTAATGTCAAGTATTCTTTGATGAGTAGTTTTTTTCATTTGATTTTCCTCGTTTCCCCAAATTAAGTATTGCATATGCGTTTGGTAGGTGCTATTATTATAGCAAGAGAGTGTACCTAAATAAATAGACAAATTTAAACTTTTTTAAAAGGACAGTTTTCTATGCTATTCGACTTTATTAATCTAAAATCGGGCTCGGGGGCTATGTATCTTAGGCTTTATGAGCAGATAACCGCCGCGGTGCAAAGCGGTGTGATAAAAAAGGGGGAGCGCCTGCCCTCAATAAGGGAGGCGGCGGCGCAAACAGGGGTCAGCCGCACAACGGTTGAGAGCGCGTATATAAAGCTCTGCATCGAGGGGATTGCCGAAAGCTCACCCCAAAGGGGGTATTTTATCTGCGGAAGCGCAAAGCCCGCGCAAAGGAAGGCGGAGGAAAAAAGGTGCGAGCCGCCTTTCTTATACGACTTTTCGGGCAGAAAAATCGACTCCGCCGCCGCCGACATATCCTTTTGGAAAAAGACTGTAAGAGAGGTATTAAGGGACACCGACGAGCTTTTGTCCTACGGCGACCCGCAGGGGGAGTACGGGCTGAGAACAGCCCTTGCCGCCTATGCTTATAAGGCGAGGGGGGTACGCACAAGCCCCGAGAATATTGTAATCGGGGCGGGAGTGGGACCGCTTTTGAATATTCTGTGCGGGCTTATCGGCAAGGAAAATAAAGCGGCTGTCGAAAACGGCGGCTTCGAGCAGGCGCGGCTTATTTTTTCGGACTACGGTATCTCCGCTCTCACGGTCGAAAGCGATAAAAACGGTGCAAAAACCGACGCGCTTAGAAAAAGCGGGGCAAATGTCTTAATGCTCCTGCCCTCCGCCCTTTCAAGATTCAGCGTAACGGGGCTTTCCGCGAGACGCGGCGAATTTGTTAAATGGGTCGGCGAGGACGAAAACCGTCTTATAATTGAAGACGATTATAACGGCGAACTACGCTACACCGCGCGGAGCGTGACGGCGTTTCAGGGAAAATGCCCCGAAAGCACTATATATATAGGAAGCTTTTCAAAGCTCCTGCTCCCGAGCGTGCGAATCGCTTATATGGTGTTGCCTGACCGTTTGGCGAGCGACTTTTCGGCGCGGCGGGGCGTTTACAATCAGACCTGCGGCAAGACCGAGCAAATTGCCCTTAAAAATTACATAGAAACAGGCGAGCTTGAAAAGCATCTGCGGCGGCTCCGCAAGCTTTACTACGCCAAAAGCCGCTATCTTTGCCGAACAGTAGAGGAAATTATGCCCAATACAGATATAACGCTGTTTGAGTCCTCGATAACCGCCGAGCTTGATTTTAATAACGAAACCGAAAGTAATGAAATCTGCGCCGCCGCGGCAAAAAACGGGATAAAGCTCCTCCCAGCGCGGGAAAGGGGTAGGGTAAGGCTTTGCTTTGCGGGAATTTCGGAAAAGGATATTCGTCCCGCGCTTGAGAAGCTAAAAACGGTGGTTCAAAGCGGCACAAAAAAATAATTAAAAATTTTTTTAAAAAAAGCTTGACAAATAGGTATTGGAGTGATATAATGACTAAGCTGTCGATGAGACAGACAAATCAAACAGTTGGTGTTGATTGCGGCGAGGGTCCACCCGTTCCCATACCGAACACGGAAGTTAAGCTCGCTTGCGCTGAAGATACTCGGCGGGAAGCTGCCCGGGAAAATAAGTAGATGCCAACATTTAATCCTGCGCTTTTGGCGCAGGATTTTTTTATACTCTAAAATCACAATTTCTGTTACTTGACGAAAATACAAAATATGGTGTATAATATAAGTTGATTAATTATAATTAAGAGGTATCGGAAATGGCGAAAACCACCGCTGAATACGGCAACGACAGTATAAAAAAGCTTGAGGGTCCCGACCGCGTGCGTAAGCGCCCGGGGGTCATTTTCGGCTCGGACGGGCTGGACGGCTGCGAGCATTCGGTTTTTGAAATAATTTCAAACTCAATCGACGAGGCGCGAGAGGGCTACGGGCAAAAAATAGTTATAACAAAGTACGCCGACGGCTCTATCGAGGTGCAGGACTTTGGCCGCGGCGCGCCGGTTGACTTTAACAATAAGGAGCAATGCTTTAACTGGGAGCTTCTTTATTGCGAGCTGTACGCGGGCGGAAAATACAACACCAACGAGGGCTCGAACTATGAATATTCGGTAGGTCTTAACGGCTTAGGTCTCTGCTCTACCCAGTATTCCTCGGAATATATGGACGTTGAAATAAAGCGCGACGGCTTTAAATACAATCTGCATTTTGAAAAAGGCTACAACGTCGGCGGGCTTAAAAAGGAGCCCTATTCGGGAAAGGATACGGGAACAAAAACCCGCTGGAAGCCCGATATTGAGGTCTTTACCGATATTAATATCCCCACCGAGTATTTTTTAGATATAATAAAACGTCAGGCGATTGTAAACGACGGTCTGCTCTTTGTATTCCGCGAACAGCAGGGGGCGAAATTCGTCCAGCAGGAGATTGTATACAATAACGGTATCAGAGATTATGTAAACGAGACGGTTGGGGAGGAACGGCTGTCCTCGGTGCAGTTCTGGCAGACCGAGCGAAAGGGCAGAGACCGCGAGGACAAGCCCGAATACAAGGTTAAAATCAATGTTGCGCTCACCTTTTCTAACCGCCATACCCTAAAGGAGTATTACCACAATTCAAGCTGGCTTGAATACGGCGGAGTCCCCGAAAAGGCGACAAGGAGCGCATTTGTCGCACAGCTTGACGCTTACATCAAGCAGAGCGGAAAATACAAGTCTAACGAGAGTAAAATTACCTTTTCGGACGTTGAGGAATGTCTTGTGCTGGTGATCTCCTCCTTCTCGACAGTCACCTCCTACGAAAACCAGACCAAAAAGGCGATTACCAACAAATTTATATATGAGGCAATGACCGATTTTCTGCGTCATCAGCTTGAGGTTTACTTTATCGAGAACAAGGCGGAGGCGGACAAAATAGCCGATCAGGTGCTTGTCAATAAACGAAGCCGCGAGAGAAGCGAAAGGGAGCGAATCAACCTTAAAAAGACCCTGCAATCGGCAAACTCAATGCTTGACAGGGTTGATAAATTCGTCGACTGCCGCTCAAAGGATATTGAAAGGCGGGAGCTGTTTATAGTGGAGGGCGACTCGGCGTTAGGCTCCTGTAAATTAGCCCGTGACGCGGAATTTCAGGCAATAATACCCGTAAGGGGCAAGATTTTAAACTGCCTTAAAGCCGATTACGAAAAGGTCTTTAAGAGCGAGATTATAACTAACCTTATTAAGGTTTTGGGCTGTGGAGTAGAGGTTAAGTCCAAGGCTAATAAGGGTCTTGCAACCTTTGATTTGGGGGCGCTCCGCTGGAACAAGGTTATAATCTGTACCGACGCCGACGTGGACGGTTTTCAGATAAGAACCCTTATTTTAACAATGATATACCGCCTTATGCCCACCCTTATAAACGAGGGCAAGGTTTATATCGCGGAAACCCCGCTTTACGAGATAAGGACAAAGGATATGACCTACTTTGCCTATGACGAAAAGGAAAAAACAGAGATATTAGGTAAAATCGGCAACGTAAAGCCCGAGCCTGATATTCAGCGCTCAAAGGGTCTGGGTGAAAACCAGCCCGATATGATGAACCTTACCACAATGAATCCCGAAACCAGACGGCTTATAAAGGTTATGCCGCAGGACGCCGAGCGCACCTCGCAGATGTTCGACCTATTATTAGGCGACGACTTAGCGGGCAGAAAGGAATTTATCGCCGAGAACGGATATATGTATCTGGAGGAAGCGGACATATCTTAATGCGGAATTCGGAATTCGGAATGCGGAATTAAAGAACGGTTTAGCATTACGAATCAGAAAAATAATTATGAATTAAAAAAGGTGTTTGTATGGATAATGCAGTAGTTGTAAAAAGCAAATTTTTTGCTATAAGAATTGTGAATGCATATAAATATCTGACGCAGGAGAAATGCGAATTTGTAATGTCAAAACAGCTTTTGCGAAGCGGAACAAGTATAGGTGCAAATGTTAAAGAAGCAATCAGGGGTCAAAGCAAGCCCGATTTTTATTCCAAGCTTAATATCGCGCTTAAAGAGGCGAGTGAAACCGAATATTGGCTTGAAATATTATACGAAACAGAGTATATTGATAAAAAGCTTTTCGATAGTATAATATCGGATTGCAGGGAAATTATTAAGCTTTTAATTTCTATAACAAAAACTCAAAAGTCACGCACCAAAAAATAATTACGAATTACGCATTACGAATTACGAATTAAAAAAGGGGAGTGAATTTTTTGGCATCTTCCAAAAAGAAGAAAGAACCAAAGACAGTAAAAACTAAGATAAACGCCTATATCGCCGGTTCGGGGCTTACGGTTGAACAGCCTATTACCGAAACCCTTGAGACCAACTATATGCCCTACGCTATGAGCGTTATAGTCTCCCGCGCTATCCCCGAAATAGACGGGTTTAAGCCGTCCCACAGAAAGCTTTTATATACAATGTATAAAATGGGGCTTTTAAGCGGGAATACCATAAAATCGGCTAATATTGTGGGTCGCACGATGCAGTTAAATCCCCACGGCGACGCGGCGATTTACGAGACTATGGTGCGTTTGTCCGAGGGCTATCAGGCGCTTTTGCACCCCTATGTCGCCTCAAAAGGCTCCTTCGGTAAGGCGTATTCGCGGGATATGGCGTATGCCGCCTCCCGTTATACCGAGGCGAAGTTAGCCCCGATAGCCGCCGAGCTTTTTGCCGATATTGACAAGGACACGGTGGATTTTGTAGACAACTACGATTCGAGTATGAAGGAGCCGACCCTATTTCCCGTGACCTTTCCGTCGGTGCTGGTAAACGCTAATACTGGTATCGCGGTGGGAATGGCAAGCTCTATCTGCCCCTTTAACCTGCGGGAGGTCTGCGAAACGACTGTTGCATATATAAGGGATAACGACATCAACGTTGCCGACACACTTTTAGCCCCCGATTTCCCGATAGGCGGAAGACTTCTTTACAACCGCGCGGAAATGGAGAAAATTTATGAGACGGGGCGCGGCAGCTTTAAGGTGCGGGGCGTTTACAGCTTTGATAAATCCCAGAACTGTATTGATATTACCGAAATTCCCCCCACTACCACCTGCGAGGCGATAATTGAAAAGGTTATCGAGCTTGTAAAGCTTAAAAAAATCACCGAAATTAACGATATTCGCGACGAAACCGATTTAAACGGTCTTAAAATTACGATTGATTTAAAGCGCGGGGCAGACCCCGAAAAGCTTATGAAAAAGGTCGTTAAAATGACCCCCCTTGAGGACAGCTTTTCCTGCAACTTCAATATCCTGATAGCCGGCTCGCCGAGGGTTATGGGGGTAAAGGAAATAATTTCCGAGTGGGTCGCATTTAGAGAAGAATGCGTCCGCCGCAGGGTTTATTTCAAGCTCTCAAAGGCGAAGGAGAGACTGCACCTCTTAAAGGG
>CAMCIX010000103.1 GCA_945875045.1 uncultured Clostridia bacterium
AGATGTAGAGAGGTCTCGTGGGCTCGGAGATGTGTATAAGAGACAGGCACTGACAACATTCTCTTTTTGATCAAGTATCTCTACACTGTTCTTGCAATTTTCGTAAATACTTCTTAGCATGATAGTGCATGAGTCTTTTTGATTGGTTTCTTTCTTCTTTGCACTTTTATCAACAAAAATAAATGTCAACAAATATAGCCCAATAACCACAAAACAATTCATAAGAATCGAAACAAATTCCAAATTGATATTTTCGATAATGGGCAACCATATTGATATATCGAATATATCTGCAATGATAAAAAATATAGTTGCTACAATAAGAATAAATAGAAACGCAATGGCTTTTTTTCTTTTCATTTTCACACCTCCAATTTTCCTGTAACGGCTTCGTAAATCAGCGATTTTTTGTATTCGGTCAGTTTTTCAATAATGCTTGTCTGTTTGGCTATTGCACAATCGATTTTTGAACTTTCATCGTTGAGATGCTGTACGAGGAATTCTTGTTCTTTTTTGGGCGGGAATGGTATTCTCAAGCTGTTAAGCGTATCTCCAGGCAAATGGGCGATAGTTGCTTTTTCAGAAGATGAAAAGAAGTAATTGTTTTTTGCCATGCAAAACATTACATAAAACAAAAATTCATTATTACTATCATCGCTAACTGGTCTAACACGATGTAAAGCTTTTTGATAAAAAATATTTTTGGGGAAGTCATTTGGAATTATTGCGCATTTTCCAATTTCTCCACCCTCACAAATCATTAAATCCCCGGGTTGCAATGAATATCTGTCAAGTTCGGAAAAATCAAAATCCATTTCGTCCAAATCGTTTAAGTCAATACTTCCCCAATGGACATTTGTATTTTTAATATACTTAAAAAGGAATGTGCCTTTTACTCTCTTTGTATCAAGCATCTTTCCAAGTGACGAATTGTAGTCCCAACAAAATTTATGCACATCCCAATGCTTCGGGATCATGCCGATCCATTCGATACCGCTGTCCTTCATGGGCACTTCGGGATTGAGTCCTTTGGTAACCGCCTCGGTGATGACCGCTTGTTTGTACTCTTTCAGCTTGTCGATAATCTGCTGTTGCTTTTCTATATATCGGTCAATTTTTCCGCACTTGTCGTCCAAAAAGTCGGCAATGCGGCGTTGGGTGTCATAATCGGGTGAAACAACCGGAAAGTTCATCAGCGTCTCGTTATTCAAAGTCCATCGGTTATCAAAGGAAACGCCTTTGCCATGTGCAAAAAGAACCATCATCCAATATTGTACTTTGAAGTAATAATCATAGAATTTTGAGTAATATCCGTTCCGATTTCTTAGATTTACATATGCAGGGCTGATTACACCTTCAACCTCGGAAATGCTGCAATTTGCCCCACTATATAAATCCATTGGATTTAACAACAGATCGCCGATTGAAACAGGATTGTAGTTATAGTAACTTTCTGCTACTTGTCCCTCGTTTGTGCTCACATCACGGACTCTTACTCCAGAACGTGCTAAGGAAAGAACTACGGGATTTTCCTGCTGCGCTTTTTCATTCTTTCTTATAAATGCTTGCTTAACTTTAACTATTCCCCAATCTTCCGGAATCTCGCCGATCCATTCAACTCCACTGTATTTCATTTTTTGCATTATCTTCCCATTCCAATCTATTAAAATCGCCGTAATACTCGTTGAAAATATCCCTTGCCTTTTCAAGATAATTCAAATGCCAACGGATTTTTTGCAAAACGGCTTGATTTGTTTCAGTTAACTCTTTCTCGTACATTATTTCATGACTGAATCTAAGAGATTGTTCGGCCGTAGGCATTTCGTCATAATTGATGTAATCTATAAATAGCGAACCATCATTATCTTTTAGGCAACTAAACACTTCATCAAATGATTTACGATTATCAATTTGAGAAGAATTCATAAGCCATGCTAATTCGTTTGAAATTACAATTCTCGGATATATGGCGACCTTTTCTTCAAGATTAACAACATCCACAAGTCCACTGCCCCATACCATAACATCATTAATAGCTAACATACCTATCGTAATTCCACCGCGGAATAGCACCCCCTGATATAAAAACCGAAGAAGAAAATGTTTTAGAAATTTAACAACACTATCATAAGCAGCATACCAATCTCCGTCATCATCAAGTTCATGTGCAATCAAAATATTGTCAGAGAATACTTTGAAGACAAGGTTGCCGAATATGTGAAGTTTTGATTCCATTTCAATAGCAAAGCTGTATGCCTCGTAGATCATATCAAAGTATTCTTCTGCCTTTTTAGAATTGATTATCTGCTTAGTTCCCAATACATCTAAATAACAAATCACATATTCTTTTTCAATCGGTTTTTCAGCAAAATCAATTCTAATCGGTTCTTGCTCGCTGCATAAGTTCATCCAAATATCTCCTCTAAACTACCTTCTAACTCGGTTTCCAGTTCCATAATTTCTGCCATGATTTCGGCAGAAGAGCGGGGTGCTTCATACTTGTAGAAATACCGTGTAAACGGAATTTCGTATCCGACTTTTGTCTTGCTTTCGTCGATCCACGCATCGGGAGCGAAAGGCAGTACCTCACGGGCAAAGTATTCCTCAATATCTTCCGTCAGCGGTACATTCTCGGTATCACGGAGAGCGGAATCCGCTACCTTTTTACCGGTTCTTGTATTTATAAACACTTCACCTTGAGGATCGCTTTCTCTAAAAACCAATTCCAAATCATTGAACTGCTTTTTGGTCAGTGAATATTTTTCAAACAATGGTTTCAAAGCATTCTCAAATTCAGCATGTGAAAAGAACTTAGCATTCAAAACCAATGATTTCACATCAGCGATAAACGCCTTGACTAATTCCGCACTTGTAACACCATAAGGTTCTGAGCCGTTCCAACCCCAACCGAATTTTTCGTTGCTGACAAAAGCACATGCACAATCTTTAATATTATCCTCCGTTATGGTATATGAATATCTAACGGGCCTTTCCACCGTAATCTTGGAATATCCGAATTCCTCGTTGTTAAAAATCTTGCTCATTTCATTTTCGATAAAGTCGCCGTAGATACGGGTGATCTCGGCAATCTGTTCGGGGGAGATGTCGTTTCGCTTGTTGCCCAATGCTTTGCGGCGCTTTTCAAACATTCCGTTTGCGTTAATAAGCTGAACCTTGCCTTTGCGATGGTCGGCTTTTTTGTTGGAAAGCACCCATATGTAGGTGGCAATGCCTGTGTTATAGAAAATGTCGTTTGGCAGGGCAATGATCGCTTCGAGCAGGTCGTTTTCGAGAATATAACGGCGGATCTCGGAGGGACCGCTTCCTGCATCTCCGGTGAACAAAGGCGATCCGTTATGGATAATGGCAACACGGCTGCCGGTCGGTTTCATCTTTGAAATTGCGGTTTCAAGAAATAGCATTTGTCCGTCTCCGACTGCCGGAAGTCCCGCACCAAATCTACCTGCAAAGCCGAGTTTTGCTTCCTTTTCCACAGCGGCTTTTTCGTTCTTCCACTCTCTGCCGAAGGGCGGGTTAGAGAGTATATAGTCAAAGGTTTGGTCGGCAAACTGATCATCTGATAAAGTGTTTCCGCTGCGGATCTGTGTAGCGTCGTTGCCTTTGATAAGCATATCTGCTTTGCAGATAGCAAAGGTTTGATCGTTGATTTCCTGTCCGAATGCCAAAAGCTCGGCGTCTGCATTCAGTTTATGTAAATAGTTTTCAGCAACCGAAAGCATACCGCCCGTTCCACAGGCAGGGTCATAAATTGTCTTTGCAACATGGTCGCCGGCAAGAAAGCTACCGTCATCATAGAAAAGAATGCTTACCATCAGCTCAATGACTTCACGGGGCGTATAATGCTGTCCTGCATCCTCGTTATGTGCTTCGGAGAATCTGCGGATGATTTCCTCAAAGATATAGCCCATTTCAAGGTTGGAAATGTGGTCGGGATGCAGGTTCGCCTGCGGTGTTGTAAATTCCTTCAGCACAATATAGAGAATGTTTTTCTGCGCCATAGTGGTGATATGGCCGTCAAACTTGAATTTTTCGATTATTTCGGAAACATTGGGAGAAAAGCCGTTGAGATAGTCACGAAAGTTCGCCTCGATGTTATCCGGATCATCAAGCAGTTTTTCAAATGTAAATTTACTTGTGTTATAAAATTGATATCCAGAAGCCTTGCGCAACAAAATATCACGCATCGGAAGTTCCTTCACTTCTTCATACTTTTTCAGTACAGTCTCCTTGGTATCCGCCAAAATGCAGTCGAAACGGCGAATAACAGTCAACGGCAGTATCACTTCGCCGTATTCGTGCGGTTTATACACGCCAGTCAGCTTGTCCGCAATTGCCCAAATCAAATTTGCTTTTTCGTTTATATGTGAACTTAAACTCATTTTAGTGCTCCTTAATATGGATTCTGCTATTCAATCTCTCTTCAGATACTTTTTACTGCTTCCGCGTCCGACGATAACAATCAAACCGTCTTTTTCCATTTTCTTCATCAGCGTATAGGCGCGAGTGTTTTTAATATCAAGCAACTCTTGCACTTTGCTATCGGTGATTTGACCGTTTTCTTCTATAAAGTCAAGAACAGTTTGCATTTGGGGAGTTATGGCAAGTGTAGTATTTACCTTTTCTTTAACATTGCTGGCGTTCATATTTGGAAGAACAATTTTAAAGGTATTTGAAGTGACTTCTATACGAGGTTGAACATAGCAATTGCTGTAAAGATTATAAATTCTTCTAATACCGGTGCCGTAAGACTCAATTAAGTGCAGACGATGAAATACTTCTGCAAGTTTTTTATTGCGCGGTTGGGAAATTCCGCTACGGATATCATCGGGAGATAATCCGGGCAGTAAGCCGCCTATTGATATAAATTCAATTTCGTTATCATTAACATTGATAATGATGCTGCCGCTGAAACTGTAATCACGGTGCACGATCGCATTGAGCAGTGCCTCACGAATGGCTTCCTGCGGATAGTCGCTGCGTTCCTCTCTCTCCAATCCTTTAAAGGTTGCAACTGTCTTATTGCAAAGCATCAGATAATCAAAAGCATCCTCAAGCTGCTCGAATACCGAACCCGAAAATTCTTTACTGTCACGGAATTCCGTGTTGGAGTCGTTTCCGAAAACAGCCACCTTTGTTGTATGCATACATTGGTCTGACAAAACAAGTGCCAGATTTGTGTAAAGGGAATTAGAAACGTCGGTAATTCCGAGAACACGGTATTTTTCTTCTGAAAATTCTACATTATATTTTTTAAACATTTTTTCTGCGGTGTGGAAAGAGAGGCTTTGTTCCATTGAACGCATTTCCTCAAATATATCTCCGTCAGATTCCTTAATCATTTGGCGAATTTGTTCGGGAGATGCCTGTGCGCTTGACGCACCTTGGCGTATATACACGCCGCTGGGTTTAAGCCCCTTTGATTTGAGATAATACGGCTTATAACTACCCTCACCGACGGTGATTTTTACAACCTTATTATCTTGCAATGTATATTTAATAAACATCGTAACATCCGGCTGAATAGCATCACGAATACCATTGGTAATTCTCGTATATGTTTCATCTATATTATCAATACCAACAGCATTGCCGTTATCGTCTATTCCAATATATATAGTTCCGCCATCCGTATTTGCGAAAGCAATGACTTCTTTGTAAATATCATCTGTAACCTGTAATTTAAATTCAATATTTTCGGTTTCAAATTTCATAGGAAGTACCTCCGTATAATGTTACATTATAATTATACTCTTTTTTTTGCAAAAGTCAATCGAACAAAGTGAAAATTCGCTGAATTTTCACTTTTGAAAAATTAACTCGGATACCAGACTCTGTATATCCACACCCTGCATAATTATTCCGAAAAAGTTAAAACCAAGTATTTGAATTTAATGTTTATAATCATTGACAAAACTATGTTTTTAGTTTGTAATTATTAACATTAAGAGGTGATTTGGATGAAGAAAGCATCATATAATATATTACCGGCAACAGAGGAAATACTAAAAACTATGGGTGAACATATTAAATTGGCGAGACTTCGCCGAAATTTATCCGTAGAACTCGTTTCTGAGCGTGCCGGAATTAGTCGTGCTTCACTTTGGAACGTAGAGAAAGGTAGTCCTTCAGTTGCTATTGGAATATACGCTGTCGTTTTGCATGTTCTGAATAATATGGATAAAGATCTGTCTCTTATACACATCTGACGCTGCCGACGATATGCAGTGT
>CAMCIX010000104.1 GCA_945875045.1 uncultured Clostridia bacterium
TCGTTAAATATTCAAGAGTGAAAAAATTCCGCTTTAACATTTTTTTAAATATATTGCAATTTTAAACGATGTGTGTTATAATTTATTAGTATCAAACGTTAGAAACGGAGGTGACAGATTGCCCAACTACACAAAGGAACAATGGCAAGCTAAAAAAGAAGGTCTTATGGAGAAATGCTATGACTGTTTTGCGGAATACGGACTTCACGGAACAGGTATAAGAGCATTGGGAAAGCATTGCGGCTGTACCCCTAATATGCTGTATACATATTTCAAGGATTTAGACGATCTTATCGTCGAGTCCACCGAATACTGTATGAGCAAGGTGGAGGACGATTTTATGGCAAAAGCCCCTGCGGATGTAGAGGATTTGTGGCGGTTTATCGACGAGATACCCTACTGGACGGCGGAAAAGCACGGAAAGAAATATAGGCTTATGTACCAGGTCTACACCCACCCGAAATACAGAGAATACGGAAAGAAATTCTTTGCGGGCGTTGATAAGCGTTACACCGAATACGCAAAAAGCCTGGAGCCGAAGCTTGGTATTCCCTATCAAAAGCTTACTCCCTTAATTTTCATTCTTATAAGGGCTTGCGTGCATTATGCGCTGTTTGAGGATGAGTTCTATCTGAAATCACAGATAGAAGTACTAAAAGAAACTCTGGAGCTATTTATTATTAAATATAACCCAACAATATCTAAGGAGGAATAACAGATGAAAAAACGAGTTTTAAGCATTATCCTTACTCTTTGTATGCTGTTAGCATTAGTGCCGATAATGCCGGTAACGGTCGCGGCGGAGAGCACGAGATATACTGTGCTTGCCGGTTCGGGCGGAAACAGCGGTGAAGAACACGGGAAGCTCGTGGACGGGGATATCAAGACAAAATGGTGTATGAACAGTTTCCAATCTGCCTACATCGTTTTTAAAACTCCCAATGGGGTAAATGTAAGCGGATATTCCATTACCACCGGCAACGATAATGCCAAATACAAAGGTAGAAATCCCAAAAGCTGGATTCTGTACGGGTGCAACGATTATACAGGCACCGATACAGATACATGGGTAGAAATCCACAGCGTCACAAACGACACAGTTTTAGAGGATAAAAACTATACAAAATACAGTTATGCGTTTGATAAAAACACCACGGCATATACCTACTTTAAATTGAAAATTACCGCGATTCAGAGCGGAGACGTAATGCAAATGAGCGAATTTGAGCTTACATACTGCGACCACTCCTGGACGTCGAGCATTACGGAACCGACCTGCACAGAAAGAGGGTACAGGACGTCAACCTGTGCAATTTGCGGTGGAGTAAAAGTTTCAGACTATACCGAACCGTTAGGTCATGATTACGATGAAAACAGCATATGCACACGTTGCTTATGTACAACCCCATTCGATATCAGCCAAGGTAACGTCAGAATTCTTGATGATGAAACCAACCCGGGCAAAATCAAGGTACTCTATGGCAGCGGAGAACCTTTATTGAATATTGCCCCCGAAACGGTAATCACCGTAACCGGAAACACCACGCAATATGAGCTTAAGGTTGAAACAGCAAAGCCGGTGACGGTCAAGGCAAGTAATCTCAGCATTAATATGCCCTCTAATAAGTATTCATATGCCATGTTGCTTCATGGCGAAAATGGTATCGCCGACGTTACGCTGATTCTTGAGGGCACAAACACCCTCAAGGGAGGTAAAGAGAAGGCAGGTATCACAGCAGGAGAAGGCAAGAAGCTGACAATTGAGGGCACCGGTTCGCTTACGGCAACAGGCGGTTACAAAGGCGCCGGTATCGGCGGTGAATGTAATAGCTCCTGCGGTATAATAATCATCAACAGCGGAACGGTCACTGCTAACGGCACGAACGGCGGTGCCGGTATCGGCGGCGGCGGTATATATAATCAATCAAAAGGTGGCGGCGGCGGCACCGTAATTATCACCGGCGGCACGGTTACTGCTAAGGGAGTTGACGGCGGCGCTGACATTGGCGGCGGAGTAAACAATAACACCGGCACCGTAATTATCACCGGCGGCAGCGTTACAGCCGGCAACGCAACCGGCAACGCAGGCATTAAGCCCACCGCTAATGGCACACTGGAGGCTTACGGAGAATTTACAATTCCCACCAATTTGACGATTCCGGCGGGCAAGACCCTTATCGTCCCCGAAGGCGTTACCATTACCGTACCCGAGGGCGTGGCTTTGACTAACAACGGAGTAATTTACATCGACGGCTCATTCAACGGTACGGCAGATAATCTCTATTATCCTCTGACCGCTGTAAATTCAACAGCGAGCGGAGATACCTCCGAATATAACGGTAAAACCTACGCAAAGAAAGGAAGCGAGATTACCTTAAGCTCTACTGCTCCGGAAGGTCAAGATGTTGTAGGATGGGATGCTTCTTCCTCCGGTGTAACTGTTGTAAACAACAAATTCACAATGCCCGCCGAGGCTTTGACGGTCACCCCGCAGTTTGGATATGTTGCTAAATATACCGTGAAATTCGACACCGCAGGCGGCAATCCTATCGATGACAAAACCGTAAGTTGGATAGATACGGTACTTGACGGTATTGCAAATCCGACTAAACCGGGCTATTCCTTTGTAGGTTGGAAATGCGGAGATAAGCTTGTAACGGCAACAACCGCTTACAGCGAGCTTGCCTCCGCTTACGATATTATGGAGATTACGCTTGTCGCACGCTGGACGGATAACAGCCTTTTCGTTACCAAAGAAAACCTGATGAGTGTATTTACACCGAATAGTGAGGGAGTACCGGAAAGTATAGGAAAGCTCGTCTTCGGTAAGAATAGCAACAAGGCGGCACAGGAATGGTACATTTTAGGAAAGGACAACGGTGTAACAGGAGATAATACAATTATATTTGCCGCAAGTCCTATAGCGACAAATCAGAAATTCGCTTTGAGCAAAGACATTTTATCCGATCCGAGCTTATGGTCTGACTGTAACTATGGCAATGGCGAAAATACAATTGGAGTAGCATATTCAAGCCACTACGGAGCGAGCGAGCTTCGCAAGGCGCTAAAGGCTATGGCTGTTGATTCAAGCTATTTTACTTCGGCAGAGCAGAGCTTGATGAACCTAACTGAGGTAACAACATTGGATACATATTACGGACCCGGCGTTACTGTAGAATATAAGACAGAAGATAAGCTTTATGCTTTACAGGGCAATTTGAGAAATGATAAAATACTGTGGGCGGGAAACGATGACGGTACGGCGCTTGCAATGGAAAGCTATTGGAACATCGGAGACAGCTTCTGGCTACGCACAGCAAGTGATTCATACGCGATTAGCGCATATCCGGGCGATTATGTCGACTTTGCAACGGTTGCCAATAAATACGCCGTTCAGCCCGCCGCCAATCTTAATTTGACAAACGTACTCTTTGCCTCTGCCGCGACGGCGGCATATGGCGCGGTATCGGCGGGTGCTGTTCCAACGGGCACGGCGATGACCCTAAGACTGGACGGGTCGGACAAAGAAATCGGAACGGTGATATATGATACAGTCGACGGACTGATTTTCGCAAAAAAATCGGCTAATGCAGAGGGAACCGTTTCCCTTGTGATACAGAGCAACAACGGAACCGATAACTTCTATTACAGCCTGCCTGTAGACGGAACAACAGCTGTTTCTACTGAACAGATTAAGACTGCCTGCAATATATCCGATTTTTCACTTGCCGACTGTGAAATCTGGCTTGAAACCACAATAGATAACGTATCCTATGCCAAGACGGCAGAAGCAAAGGACATAGAGATAATAAGCTCGGTTGAAATCACAGGCGTGAAACCGGTTGCGGGCGAAGAATTGAAAACAACAGCAGTCTGCACTACACCGGGCATTGCAACTACTGCTCCTGCAATTACCTACAGGGTTGACGGTGAGCCGGTAACGGGAACTGCAAACTGGAACACGACATATAAAGCCGAGGTTACGCTTGAAGTAATCGCTACAGGCGATACCTTCTATGCGTTTGGAAATACCGTATCGGTAACCGTAGACGGTGAAGAATTAACCTCTCCCGTTGCTCCGAACTCGGACGGAAGCTTGACGGTAACCAAGGAATTTACCACAGGAAACAGAAAGCTTGTCTCTGTAACCGCACCCGATGCTCCGACAACCTTTGAAAACTATTACGGCTTTGAGGGGTATAGCGAAGTTCTGACAAACGGCGGTAATAATGAGCTTGGCAAACAGGCAACGGTTAAATTTAACGGTACGTCGGAACCGACCTCGGCAAATATGAATGTAATATGGACGGTTGAAAGTGGTAACGCAGTTTACAACAAAACGCCCGGTGCAACGAACACCTTTAGGTGGACGATTCCTGCGGACGAATTTGCGGATTACGACGCTACGGGTTGTGCGGAATATGACGCCGCTACGGGTACAATTACCGGCACGGTTGAGATTACGAACAAGGCGGCAACCCCTGTCACTATCACAGGAAGAAACGAAACTATATATTATACCGGTAAGGAAATTGATGTATCTAAGTATTTTGAAATTGACAAAAATGCGGGAGCCGCAACATATACAATTATCGGTGGAAACGGCGTCGGAACACTTGACGGTACAAAGCTTACCGTTAATGAGTTAGGAATTTTTGCGATTAGGGTAGAAACTGCCGCTAACGGAATTTATTCGGCCTGGGGAGGAAATGCCGTTCTTACCGTAAAATACAACCTAAACCTTGAGTATGACTTCACCGGCGACGGTGCGGCTGATATTTTAGATTTGGTAAGGCTTAAAAAGATTATAGCAGATCCAGAAGATCCAAAATTAATCGGCGATGCTGATCCCGATCTTGACGGCAGCGGAAAACCCGACGCGGCGGACTTAACGATATTAAAAAAATTCTTATTAGGTAATATCACCGTAAGGTCTGCTATACAGCTTCGTGCGGCAGTGGAAAGGCTTGTCGCCGATCCTGCAGGCGGCAGAATTACGCTTGCCAACGATATCGAACTCGGTGCCGAGGGTCTTGAGTTTTATAACAGTACGTCCGAAACGCCGAGCGGCGAAATTACTCTTGACCTTAACACGCATATGCTCAGCGGAACGAACACCTTAACATCCGCGGGATATGCCTTGATCTTTAGTGTAGATCAAACAGCTCTCAACATTGAAAACGGCGCACTTGAGCTTAAGAATACCAAGACTACCAATCCTAATAAAGGCGCGATATTCAGTGTGAACGGTATTTTGAGATTGAAAAATTGCACGGTTAATTCCGTCTATTCTGTGGCGGTTGTTGCTCAGTCATCCTCGGTAGAGCTTGAAAACTGTAACTTAAACGGCGGCTCTGATCTTTCGAGTAATCGTAATATAATTACCGTACTCGCCCAAGGCGCGACGATTACTGCGAATAATGTCACCGTGGAAAACTATTTCGGAGTAGATAATGACACCCCTTGGAGCCTTACCTTGAAGGCAGGCGGCACATACAGCTTTGACGGAAGAACGGTTCCTGCAACAGAAGATACGACCTATTCCGCCGACACTGTAACGCTTCCGCGGTGGATAACACTATATTAATTGACCGTATCCTCGGCGAGCCGATAACACAGGCATAACAAAACGCAAATGATAAGATAATTATTGCGCTTATAAAACCGCGCACAACATCAAAAAGGATAATCAAAACCACCGGTTCAACCGGTGGTTTGCTCCACCCCTATAAGGGGTGATTACTGGCTTGACCCCTAAAAGGGGTTTCGAAAGTTTAGCACAGCATTACATTCTCCGGCAGCCGCTCACGTGCGGCTGTCTTTTTTTGCCTACTTTCTCTTGTCACCCGTAAACGGGTCGGTAAATTCTTTTATGCTAATTTGGTCTGCTGCATAATCTTCTTCTAACTGATTCCTTATGTATTCCGCTATAACTTTTTTATTTCGACCGACCGTATCTACATAGTATCCTCGACACCAAAAACTTCTTGAGCCGTATTTGTACTTTAAATTCGCATGTCGGTCGAAAATCATCAATGTACTTTTGCCCTTGAGATATCCCATAAACTGTGCTATACTTATGTGCGGTGGGATACTCACCAGCATATGTATATGGTCGGGGCATGCTTCTGCTTCTATTATTTGCACATTTTTTTGCTCGCATAATTTTCGCAGTATTTGCCCAATATCTTTTTTCAGTTTTCCATATATTTCTTTTCTTCTAAACTTTGGTGCAAA
>CAMCIX010000105.1 GCA_945875045.1 uncultured Clostridia bacterium
GCACTTAGCGGAAATGATTGCGGAATTTACCTTGTTCTTGATTTTCTTAAACATATTCTTTTACCTCGTTCTTTCTTTGTTTTTGTTTTTTGTTTTGGGTTAAATTAACCCGCATAGTTGAAGAGACCGGTTATCTTGGTCGTCACGGTCGGCATAATTGTAGTGTTAAACAGCGTGTAAAGTCCGGCAAGGAGCAATGCACCGATAACTACGGCGATAAGAATTTTTACGCCGGAGTCAACATAACCCTCAGCCTTCTTGGTAGCGATGGTCGCCTTAGCAGTCGCAACCATGGAATTAACCTTGTTGCTGATTTTCTTGAACATAAATTTTACCTCATTCTTTCTTTAGTTTTTTAGTTGGGTATTCTTTTTTGGGCTGTCATTATTCAGCCTTTTCGCTGATCTTCTGCTCGTAGGCAGCAAACACAGCGGTTTCCAAAGCCTCGCGGACTTCGGACTTGATGGGATGAACGATATCACGGCGTACATCCTTGCCTTCGGCATCCTGATAGGTTGCGTAAGGCATTGCAACGAACTTTGCGTTCTCGGTCTCGATCACTCTGACGTTGTGGATAACAAAAGCGCCGTCCACAGTCACAGAAGCCACTGCCTTGAGGGGCTTGCCGTTCTCGATGACCTTGCGGATTTTAACATCAAACTGCATACTGTTTTTCCTCCTTTCTTTGACGATTTTTATATAAGTGAAATTGCGGGCAGGGTAACAAAAAAGACCGGGAAAGCTCATGCTCTCTCAGCCTTGTGCGCACTCTTTATTACCTTGCCTGCTCCCGTTGTTTCCTTAAAAATTTCTGATAGTGTTCCAGTGCCTTAATGACATAATCTTCTGCCATTCTGTCGTTATAGTCCTTGGGGATATACGGTTTCAGCCGGTCAAAGGAAAACTTGAATTTTGGTTTTTGATTGGGCTTTTCCTCCGCCATAATGTCCTGAACCTTATCGTAGTTGATTTCTCCGGCTTCAAACGCCTTGCGGATACGGATTGCCTGGTCGTGCGAAGGAAACGCTTCGGTTTCATCAATACGGTCAACAATATCCCGCTGAGTTTCTTCATCGAGATACGAAAGCTCCACCGCAGGACGCATTTTCATCTGACCTTTGTCCACAAACTCCTGAAGCTCGGGGACAAGATAAGTAAGACGGATATATCTTTTGATCTGTGTTGTACTGTCACCGGATTCCTCAGCGAGTTCAGTATTCGATCTCTCTAACTTCGGTCCCACTGGGTCCGAAGTTAAATCCGTTCTCTGTCCCTGTCTTTTTATTGCGTCCAACTTCATTTTGTAGGCTCGTCCTTTGTCGCAAGGCAAAATTTCCGACCGTTGGGCATTACTGTCAACCATTAAAATAATGGCTTCGTCACGGCTGACTTCTACAACCTCACAACGCAAGGTTTCAAGCCCGATCCGTTCGGATGCGTGCTTTCTTCGATGTCCCGAAATCATTTCATATCTGCCGTCGTCCTTTTTGCGTACCATAGCCGGTGTGATTACACCTCGGTCTCTGATACTTTCCATCAGGTTTTGCATATCCTCATCATCAAGGACACGGTATGGATGGTCGGGGAAATCGTCAATTTCCGAAAGCGGAATATCAAAGATTTTCGGGAGCTTGTTTTCGGCTCGCTCCTTGTCGTTCATAAACAGCTCATCGAGAGCCGTCATCCCTAAATCGAGCTTTTTCACGCGCGGCAATGTCCAGCACCTCCTTCGTCAAGTTTCTGTATGCGTCTGCAACCTTGCACTTATTGTCATAGGCAAAGATACTCTTGCCCTCCATATTGGCTTCTGTCACTCGGACGGAAGCCGGGATAAAGGTATCAAACACATTGATTTTCATTCCAAAGTTTTCACGCATTGACTCAATAACCGATCTGTCGTTGACGGTTCGTGCGTCAACCATTGTAAAGAGGATACCGTCGATTTTTAGGTCTGGGTTAATCCCTCGCTTGACCTGCGAATAGGTACGCAAGAGTAAATCAAGACCTTTTGTAGATAATATCCTCGGCTGGCTCGGTACGATGATACTGTCTGCCGCTACAAAAGCATTGATTGGCAGAAGTCCAAGGGAAGGGGTGCAGTCTATGAGAATATAGTCGTAGTTCTTTTTTATTTGATTTACATAGGTTCTCATAATGCACTCTCGGCTCATCACCGTAAACAGATAGCTTTCAATACCGGACAGTTCCACATTACAGGGCATAAGATCAATGCCCTCGTCGCAGTGTATGATACCGAAATCATCTTCAAAGGATTTGTTGTCTATAACATTCCCCATAACCGTTGCAAGGGAAATGTCCAGCTCGTCGGGTCGCTTAATACCGAGACTGATTGACAACGAACCCTGCGGGTCAGCGTCGATAAGCAAAACCTTTTTACCGGCGTTAAGAAGCCCAACTCCGAGATTCAATGCCGTAGTGGATTTACCCGTGCCTCCTTTCTGGTTTTCGATTGCAATTACTTTGCAACTCATCTAATAATGCTCCTTTCCATTTTATTTGAATCTATTATGATCCACCTAAACATATAAATCATTTTTATATGCTTAGGTCGTACATCCTATTTGTTCTCAACACCCCGGATGTAATGGGAACAACACAGGCGGCTGTTGCAAGCAGCTCCATGGGAATCTCACCCTCGCCCCTTCATTATGGACCGACCGCGAATTACGGAAGTATCATTATCGCCTGCATCTGTCATCGCCGTCTTTGTCTGCCGACAAATTAAAGAAGTGTAAGTTTTATCGCTCCCTCCCGTTCGGAAGATCGTGGCGCACTCACTTCGCGGCTCGGATTGCTCCGATGCAGGTAACGTACCTGTGTGCTGTATATTCAGTTTTCAAGGATCGTAGAGACGATTTTTGTCCCTCAATAGGTAGGCAGCGAGAAGGCATATTTTTGGACCCCCTAAGCAAAAAAATTAAAAAAATTTTTTTAGACAACAAAAAAAGCCGCTGCTTTCAATGTGAAAACAGCGGCAAAACCCGAGTATATTATGTTATTGGTAATTATTTAAGTGCGTTTTCTTCGCAATGAGTGCAAATGTTGTCGGGTAACGTCACATTTTACCGCATGGACCGAAAAATCGTATTCTCATAGATAAAACCACTATGAGAATAAAACTCTGATTTTATTATCAAAAATGCCCGCAAATTCAAGGTTTTTCGCCACTTCTGAAGAAAAAAACAGACCTCATAGGATTTCTCCTACAAGGTCTGTGTGGTTATTCATTTTGTGTTCAGGTAGAAATTTTCGTCTACCCTAAAACAGCAAATTTCTGATTAGCGCTGTTCGCGGATTGCTGCCTGTGCTGCGGCGAGGCGTGCAATCGGAACGCGGAAGGGTGAGCAGGATACGTAGTCAAGACCGATCTTGTGGCAGAACTCAACCGAAACGGGGTCGCCGCCGTGCTCGCCGCAAATGCCGCAGTGCATTTCGGGACGTACCTTCTTACCAAGCGAAACTGCCATCTCCATAAGCTTGCCTACGCCGTTCTGGTCGAGCTTTGCAAAGGGATCGTTCTCGTAAATCTTGTTGTCGTAGTAAGCGCCGAGGAACTTGCCCGCGTCGTCACGGCTGAAGCCGAAGGTCATCTGGGTAAGGTCGTTAGTACCGAAGCAGAAGAACTCAGCTTCCTTGGCAATCTCGTCTGCAGTAAGGCAGGCTCTCGGAATTTCCATCATAGTGCCTACTTCATACTTAAGCTCTACGCCTGCAGCCGCGATTTCAGCGTCGGCGGTAGCAACAACTATATCCTTAACGAACTTCATTTCCTTAACTTCGCCCGTAAGCGGAATCATAATCTCGGGAACGATGTTCCAGTCGGGATGATTCTTCTTTACATTGATAGCCGCGCGGATAACCGCAGAGGTCTGCATCTTAGCGATTTCAGGATAGGTAACCGCAAGACGGCAGCCACGGTGACCCATCATCGGGTTAAACTCGTGAAGACCTGTAATAATATTCTTGATAGCCTCAACCGACTTGCCCTGTGCCTTAGCGAGAGCCTCAATGTCGGCTTCCTCTGTAGGAACGAACTCGTGGAGCGGAGGATCAAGGAAACGAATGGTAACCGGGTTACCCTCAAGCGCCTCGTAAAGCTTTTCAAAGTCGCCCTGCTGATAGGGAAGAATCTTAGCAAGAGCGGCTTCTCTCTCTTCGGCTGTATCGGAGCAGATCATCTCGCGGAAAGCGGCGATTCTGTCAGCCTCAAAGAACATATGCTCGGTACGGCAGAGACCGATACCCTCAGCACCTAACTCGCGCGCCTTCTTAGCGTCGGCGGGAGTATCTGCATTGGTGCGAACCTTAAGGGTTCTGAACTCGTCAGCCCAAGCCATAATTCTGCCGAACTCGCCTGCGATTTCAGCGTCAACGGTCGGGATAACGCCGTCATAGATATTACCGGTTGAACCGTCAATGGAGATATAGTCGCCCTCATGATAGGTCTTGCCTGCGAGAGTGAACTTCTTATTCTCTTCATCCATAATGATGTCGCCGCAGCCTGATACGCAGCAGGTACCCATACCGCGGGCAACAACGGCAGCGTGAGAGGTCATACCGCCGCGAACGGTAAGTATACCCTGAGAAGCCTTCATACCTGTAATATCTTCAGGAGAGGTCTCAAGACGAACGAGAACTACCTTTTCGCCGCGGGCGTTCCAAGCCTCGGCGTCCTCAGCAGTAAATACAACCTTACCGCAAGCCGCTCCGGGAGAAGCGCCCAAGCCCTTGCCCGCGGGTGTAGCGGCTTTAAGAGCCTTAGCGTCGAACTGCGGATGGAGAAGTGTATCAAGGTTACGGGGATCGATCATAGCAACAGCCTGCTTCTTATCGATCATACCCTCGTCAACGAGGTCGCAGGCGATCTTAAGAGCCGCCTTAGCGGTACGCTTACCGTTACGGGTCTGGAGCATATAGAGCTTGCCCGCCTGAACGGTAAATTCCATATCCTGCATATCACGGTAGTGATCCTCAAGGATAGCGCAAACCTCTTTAAACTGCGCGAAAGCCTCGGGGAACTTGTCCGCCATTTCGGCAATCGGCATAGGAGTACGAACGCCTGCAACAACGTCCTCGCCCTGTGCGTTTGTAAGGAACTCGCCCATAAGTCCGCGCTCACCTGTAGCGGGGTCACGGGTGAAGGCAACGCCAGTACCGCAATCGTCGCCCATATTACCGAACGCCATCATCTGTACGTTAACAGCGGTACCCCAAGAATAAGGAATATCGTTGTCGCGGCGGTAAACGTTAGCACGGGGGTTGTCCCAAGAACGGAAAACAGCCTCAACAGCGCCCATTAACTGCTCCTTAGGATCGGAGGGGAAGTCCTTGCCGATTTTGTTCTTATATTCAGCCTTAAACTGACCTGCGAGTACCTTAAGGTCTTCAGCGGTAAGCTCAATGTCCTGAGTAACGCCTTTTTCAGCCTTCATTTCGTCGATGAGCTGTTCAAAATACTTCTTGCCGACCTCCATAACAACGTCGGAATACATCTGAATAAATCTTCTGTAGCAGTCCCAAGCCCAGCGGGGGTTGCCTGATTTAGCGGACATAACCTCAACAACCTCTTCGTTAAGACCGAGGTTAAGAATGGTGTCCATCATACCCGGCATTGAAGCGCGCGCACCCGAACGAACCGAAACAAGAAGGGGATTTTCCTTATCGCCGAATTTCATACCGGTGATGCCTTCCATTTTGTCGATGTACTCCATAATCTGTGCCTGGATTTCATCGTTAATTTTTCTGCCGTCCTCGTAATACTGTGTGCAGGCTTCGGTGGTTACGGTGAAGCCCTGCGGAACGGGAAGACCGATGTTGGTCATTTCCGCGAGGTTAGCACCCTTACCGCCTAAAAGCTCGCGCATGTTTGCGTTGCCTTCGCTGAAAAGGTAGACGTACTTGTGACTCATTGAGAATCAACCTCCTAATTTTTTTATGGATATTATCCAATGTTAACTATTTAAGACGTTACATTGCGTAACTATCCAATTCATTATAACAATTTTTTATAGAAAAATAAAGGATTTTTTTCAAAAAATACATTATTTTTTTTAATTCTAATATTCGGCGTAAAATTAAATAAATTTTCACTTAATATTTATATAGAATAACGGTTTTCAGGCAAATTCCGGGATGATTTTTATTTCGGAGTCGGCGGTGACCGAAAGCCCCTTTAAATTTCCCTCGCCGCTTTCGACTATTAT
>CAMCIX010000106.1 GCA_945875045.1 uncultured Clostridia bacterium
CACACTGCATATCGTCGGCAGCGTCAGATGTGTATAAGAGACAGCCTATCAGCAGATTGTGCTTTTTGCGGACGTAGTTTATAATCGCCTCGTCAAGGTCGTCGCCCGCAATGCGGATTGACCGGGCGGTGACAATATCGCCCAATGAAATCACCGCGACCTCGCTTGTGCCGCCGCCTACGTCTACTACCATACTGCCCGCCGCGTCCCACACGGGAAGTCCCGCGCCGACCGCCGCCGCCATAGGCTCTTCGACCAAATCAACGTCGGTAGCGCCCGCCTGCTTTGCCGCGTCGTAAACCGCGCGGCTTTCAACCTCGGTAACTCCTGCGGGGATACATACCACCATTCGTACTCGGGAAAATACCGAGCCCTTAAGCGCCTGCCTTATAAATCTTTTAAGCATTGCCGCGGTTACGTCGAAATCGGCGATAACCCCGTCCTTTAAGGGTCTTACCGCGACTATTGAGCCGGGGGTTCTGCCTATCATTTCCTTAGCCTCTGTGCCTACCGCCCGCACCGCGTCGTTTCTTATATCATACGCCACAACCGAAGGCTCGCGCATTATTATACCCTTGCCCTTAACGCAGACCAAGGTGTTGGCGGTGCCTAAATCCACTCCTATATCTCTTGTAAACATATCAAAACTCCCTTTATTAAATCCTATTACATTATTATTTCCCCTAAACGCGGTATTATTGCGGGACTACAAGCTCAATCGCGTTATGCAGGTTTGAAATTAAAATCTCGTCCTTGCCTTCGGCATATTCTCCGTCAAGGGTCCAGGAAAGCCCCTCGCCTCCAGTCACGACGACCGATTCGGCGGTGAAAAACTCTATGCCCTCCCTGTCGAAATCGCGCTTTAAAATGCCGTCTATTATGGGCTGGAGCTTTAAAATATTGTCGGGATTTCTTATAAGCAGAATTTCAAACCGACCGTCGTTAAGCTTTACTGCCGATTCGTCAAACTTGACTATTCCCCCGACCGACATTGAATTTGAAACCGCCCCGAACAGAAAATCGCCCTCGGTCTCGCGCTCGGCAGTTTTGAATTTTAAATGAACGGGCTTTATATTGCCGAGACTTTTAATACCCTCAAAGAAGTATGCCGCCTGACCGAGTACGTTTTTAACGTCCTGCGGGGCGGAATAGGAGGCGTCGGTAAACGCGCCGAAGGAGGCGGTGTAGGAAAAATACTTATCGCCGAATTTGCCTATATCAAGCTGAATTTTTTTGCCCGTGGTAATATCGGCGGCGGCTTTAGGTATACTCCTTGCAATCCCTAACCCCGACGACCACTCGTTAAGGGTGCCCGACGGTATATAGCCGAGGGTGCAGTGAAGTCCCGACCGCATAAGCCCCGTTATAACCTCGTTTAGCGTGCCGTCCCCGCCGCAGACGACTATTTTTTCGTATTCGTTTTTTTCTAAAGCGGAAACGTATTCGGTAGCGTCGCCCCGCGCCTTTGTGGGATAGACCGTGACGGCGTAATCGTCGGCGGAGAGTATCTCAACCACCTTTAAAAGCTCGGTTCTCATTTTCGCCCTGCCCGAGCAGGGATTTACAATAAGCAAAAGTTTTTTGTTCATAGCTTTTCCTCTTTATCTGTAATCAATAGGTAATGTTGCCGCCGCGTTAAGTGATGAATCTCCTAAATTACCGTCCTTAAATTCGTAAAATGCCTGAACGCCCACCATAGCCGCATTATCGCCGCAGTATTTAAGCTCGGGGTAATAAAGGGTAATGCCCCGCCGCTTACATTCGTCGGTAAAACGCAAACGAAGCTCGCTGTTTGCCGAAACTCCGCCTGCGACCGCTAAGGTTTTATACCCGTACTTTTCGGCTGCAAAAAGCGTTTTTTCAATAAGCATATCGCAGACCCTTTGCCGCACCGTAGCGCAGACGACCGGCACTTCGATTTCCTCCCCCTTTTGAGCCGAGTTATTAACAAGGTTCATAACCGCCGTTTTAAGCCCTGAAAAGCTGAAATCAAACTCGCCAGAGCTTACCTTTGGGTGGGGGAGGGGGTATTTTTTAAGGTCTGCCTTTGTCGCAATTTTGTCAAGGGTTACGCCGCCGGGGTAAGGAAGTCCCAAGGCGCGCGCCGTCTTATCAAAGCACTCGCCCGCCGCGTCGTCCCTTGTTCCGCCTAAAATTTTGAATTTTGTATAATCAGTAACCTCGGCTATTACCGTGTTCCCGCCCGATACCAAAAGGCAGAGGAATGGGGGCTTTAGCTCCGGATTTGTAATGTAGTTCGCCGCGATATGCGACCGCAGATGATGAACGGGGATAAGCGGCTTATTAAGCGAGAGCGCAAGCCCCTTTGCAAAATTTACCCCCACAAGCAGAGCGCCTATAAGCCCGGGCGCAAAGGTAACCGCCACCGCGTCAATGTCGGAATAGGTAAGCCCGGCGGCTTTAAGCGCGTCAGAGCATACTGCGGAAATCGCCTCGGTGTGCCGACGGGACGCTATTTCGGGGACAACCCCGCCGTATATTCTGTGCTCGGCTATTTGGGTTGAAACAATGCTTGAGAGCACCTGCCGCTCCTCGGTTACCGCCGCGGCGGTCTCGTCGCAGGAGCTTTCAATTGCCAGAATCTTCATAAGAAAACCTCTTTGTCATAATAAGCGCGTCCTCGCGCGGAAGTCTGTAAAAATCTTTTCTTCTGCCCTCTTCTTTAAAGCCGGTTTTTTCGTAAAGGGAAACCGCCGCCGTATTAGAGGCGCGCACCTCGAGGGACACAAAGCTTAGACCCTTTTCCTTTGCAAAATCGAAAACCTTATTTATAAGAGCCGTCGCAACGCCGATTCCTCTGTACTGCGGGTAAACCGCGACGTTGGTGATATACCCCTCGTCAATAACCGCCTTAATGCCTATGTAGCCCATAAGCTGTTTTGAATTTTCGGCAATAAAGAATTTTGTGCCTAAGCGGTAGGCTTCAAGTATGCCTTCCTCGCTCCAGGGCTCCGAAAAGCAGAGAGCTTCAAGCCTTGCAATATCTTTTATATGCCTTTCTTCGAGTGGAACTATACATATATTGCCGAAAAAACCGTCTTTTTGAAGCTCGTCAATCGCCGCGAAAATTTCATCGCGGCAGCGGCGGTAAACCGTAATATCTCCCCCAAACGGGTCGGAAATTCCCTTTCCTAAGATATACAGCTTTTCCTGTGGTACGCCCGCCGATAAAAGCACCGCCCTGTGGGAGGGGGAAAGGCAGATTATTTTATCCGCCTTATTTATATCGCGGTCGGTTATCTGCCGTGAAATATGACCGCTAATATCAATCCCGACCTCCGCCATAGCCGTTTTGGAATTTAGGCTCACAGGCGAGCCGTCAGAAGCCAATCCTCGGCTTATTACCGTTATTCCGTCAAGCTCTTTCGAGCGTAAATACCCCTCTGCCATAGGACTTCTGCAGGTATTGCCCGTGCATACAAATAAGATATTCATTATTCCTTCGCCTCAAGCCAGTTTTTGCCCGAATGTGCGTCGGCGGTAAGTCTTACTGCCAAATGAGCCGCATTTTCCATTTCGGTTTCCAAAAGGCGGCAGACCCTTTCCGAATCCCTTTCGTCACATTCGACTATCAATTCATCGTGTACCTGAAGAATAAGCTTTGCGGTGGGTATGTCGGTTTTAAGTCTGTCAAATACCCTTATCATAGCAAGCTTAATAATATCGGCGGCGGTTCCCTGAATCGGGGCGTTTCTCGCCGCGCGCTCCCCGAAAGCCCGCAGATTGCCGTTGGAGCTTGAAAGCTCGGGAAGTCGTCTGCGCCTGCCGTAAAGGGTGGTGACAAAGCCGTCCCTCTTTGCGTTCTCAATCGTTTTTTCCATATACTCGGCGACCGACGGATAGGTTGCAAGATAGTTCTTTATATATCTGTCCGCCTCGGCTCTTGTTACGCCTATATCCTTTGAAAGGGAAAAGGCGCCTATGCCGTACACAATACCGAAGTTTACCGCCTTTGCGCGGCTTCTAAGCTCGGGGGTCACCATATCGACAGGCAGACCGAAAACCTGCGAGGCGGTGACCGTGTGAATGTCGGTTCCCGTGTTGAAGGCTTCTATCATATTTTTATCGCCCGCAATGCTCGCAAGAACCCTAAGCTCGATCTGGGAATAGTCCGCGTCGCAAAGCGCTCTGCCCTCGGGAGCTATAAAGTAGGCGCGAAGTCTGCGCCCCTCCTCGGTGCGGACGGGGATATTTTGGAGATTCGGCTCAAGCGAGCTTATTCTGCCCGTTCTTGCCTCGGTCTGGTTAAAGGTTGAGTGAATCCTGCCGTCGTCGGCGATACATTCCTGAAGTCCGTCGGCATAGGTGGATTTAAGCTTTGAAAGCTTGCGGTATTCAAGCAGGAGGTTTACCACGGGGTGGGCATAGCGAAGCTCCTCTAAAACCTCGGCGTTGGTGCTGTAGCCGCTTTTGGTCTTTTTCTTTGCGGGAAGACCTAATTTTTCAAAAAGCGCAACCCCTAATTGCTTAGGCGAATTAAGGTTAAATTCATACCCTACAAGAGAATAAATTTCCTTTTCTATAACCTCAATCCGTTCCTTTAGCTCTTGGGATAAGGCTTTAAGCCCGTTTTTATCAACCAAAAAGCCGCAAAGCTCCATATCGCCTAAAACCCTTGCAAGGGGCAGCTCGATTTCGTCAAGTAATTTTCGCTGGTTTGTCTCCCTAAGCTCCTTTTCAAGCCTGTCACAGCAGACCGAGAAAAGGCAGGCGTTTTTAAAAGCGCCGTCATATTCGCCCTCTATTTCGGGAGCGGGGGAGGCATACTCGCTTATAAGCCTTTCGGCGGAATAGGAGGAGGCAGAGGGGTTAATAAGGTAAGCCGCAAGCATAGCGTCGAATACTACGCCGTCCAAATCGGGGTAGCTTTTATAAAGCGTTTTATAATCGTAAACCCTTTTTTTTACCGCGCCGTCGGCAAGAACGTGTTTAACCGTATTTTCGTCGGCTTTTGAAACCTTACCGTCAAAGATAAAATAATATTCACCGTTTTCGGAATATATATCCGCCGTGTCTGTGGGGGTGATTTCTTCCGTTACGGAGAATTTTTTTGAATCGGAAAAATCGAGAGTCGTTTGAAGACTGCCGCTGTCGGGCGTAATTCCCATTTTTTCCATAAGCTTGAAAAATTCAAGACTTGTCATAAGCCGTGAAAGCCCCGCAGTATCGCGCGGTCTTGTTTTATAGGAGGAAATATCGCCGTTTATGGGGGCAGCTTTGCAGATTGTGCCCAGCTCGCGGCTTAAATAGGCGCTTTCCTTGCCGCTTTCAAGCTTTTTACGCACGCCCTCCTTAATATCGATAGTATCAAGATTTTCATATATATAGTCAATGCTGTGAAAGCGGGAAATAAGGTCTGTAGCGGTCTTTTCGCCCACCCCCGCAACGCCGGGTATATTATCGGACGAGTCGCCCATAAGACTTTTAAGCTCAATCATTTCGGGTGGAGTAAGCCCGTATTTTTCGTAAAGCGCCGCCTTATCGTAGTTTATAATTTCGGGCTTGCCCATTTTTGTTGCGGCAAGCAGAACCCTTGTTGAGTCGGAAATTAGCTGTAAGGAATCGCGGTCGCCCGTGGCTATTACGCACTCGTCGCCGTTTTTTTCGCAAAGAGCGGAGAGGGTTCCCAAAATATCGTCCGCCTCGTAGGTCTCGCACTCAACACAGGTGTAGCCCGCGAGGGTCAGCCACTCCTTCATAACGGGGAGCTGCTGGGCAAGCTCGTTAGGCATACCCTTGCGCCCCGCCTTGTATTCGCCGTACATTTTATGGCGGAAGGTGGGCTTTTTAAGGTCGAACGCCACGGCGACGCCGTCGGGCTTTTCGGTCTCGATAAGTCGGTTTAAAATATTAATAAATCCGTAAACCGCGTTGGTGTACCTGCCGTCCTTAGTAGTCAGCAATTTAATACCGTAAAACGCGCGGTTAATAATACTGTTGCCGTCTAACGCTAACAGCTTCAAATCAAACGCCTCCAAAAAGCATATATAAATCAGTATACCATTTTTTTCTTCATATGTCATTAAATTTTTTTAAATTATTAACCCCTTTTTTTAAAACCAATGAAAAAGCCCTCCTAAAAGCCGTTATCGGGCGTAGGGAGGAGCTTTTAAGTCTTGGCG
>CAMCIX010000107.1 GCA_945875045.1 uncultured Clostridia bacterium
GACATTCCTATTCGTGGTGGCTTGTACCTCTGCTTTTTGTCGGCTTCTTTTTAGGGCTTGTAATTATTCATATGCTCATTACGGTGGTTTGGATTTCGACAATAAGAACCGACCGACCCGTTAATAACGGCAAAGCGTTCAGGCGGTGGATAATTCTCACCATTCCGCTTTTAATGAAGCTTTTTAGGGTAAGGGTGAACGCAACGGGGGTGGAAAAGGTGCCCCAAAACGGCAGAATGTTGTTTGTCTGCAACCATCAGCACGATTTTGATCCTATAATTATGCTTTCGGTTTTTCCCGAGTATGAAATAGGGTTTATCGGAAAAAAGGAAATTTACGAAACTATGCCGCTTATCGGCAAGGCGATGCACGGATTGCACAGCCTGCCTATTGACCGCGAAAACAACCGCGCGGCGGCAAAAACCGTTATTGAGGCGGCAAGGCTTTTAAAGGAGGATAAGGCGTCCATAGGACTTTTACCAGAGGGCTATGTAAGTAAGTCCTGCGAGCTTTTGCCCCTTAGAAACGGCTCGCTTAAAATCGCCTTGCGCGGGAATGTTCCGATAGTCGTCTGCGTTTTAAATAACACGCGGGAAATACCAAAGCGTATGTTTCTTCGCCGTACCGACATTGAATTTAGAGTGTTAAGCGTTATTTATCCCGAGGATTATAAGGATTTAACCACCGTGGAGCTGGGCGACAGGATTCACGCAGAGATGAAAACGGCGCTCGACGAAATACGAGGAAAATAGGATATGTCCGAACAGAAAAAACGGCGGGAAATTTAGTCCCGCCGTTTTCTAAAATCTGTTTATATATATTATGCCTTAACAATTAAAATCCCCACCGCGACCCCTATTGCGGCGGCGAAAACGGGAAGCCTTGAACGGGAGAGATAAGCCGCGTCGGGAAAAAGCTCGCCGAAAACCACATAAAGCATTGCGCCCGAGGCAAGGCTTAAGGAAAGTGAGAGCCACAGCGGACTTAAAGAGCCTAAGAAAAAGCCCGCCGCCGCGCCTAATACGGTGGGCGCGCCCGCAAGGGCGGTAAGGAGTACGGCAGTACAGCGTTTCATTCCGCCCGAAATCAGGGGAACCGCCATAGCCATTCCCTCGGGGATATTATGAAGTCCGATTACCGCCGCGACCGCCGCTTGACCTAAGGAAAAACCGATTTGCGGGTCTGCGCCCACATACGCCGCGCCGATTACCATACCCTCGGGAAAATTGTGGAGAGCTATCGCCGCCGCCGTTACAATTCCGCCGATAAAAAGCCTTTTTTCCACAATACCGTCGGTATTTCCGTACTCCTTTATAAGGGAAAAACGGGCGGCAATATCGTTTAAAAGGAAAACCGACGAGAAACCGAGCATAAGCCCTAACAGCGAAAGGACAAGCCCTCCGTTTCGGAGAGCCTCGGGGATAAGGTCGAAAAATACAAGCGATAGCATAACGCCCGCCGCAAAATTCAAAAGGACAGAAACGGTCTTTTCGGAGCCGCCCTTAAAAAGCGCGCCGAAAAGACCGCCGAGTCCCGTGCCGCATACCCCTGCGACTAAGGTTATTGTTATGACATACGGCAAAGCATACAACGAAATCAGCTCCAAGACCCAAATAGGGGATTAAAGCGCCAAAACCGCAAAATCCTCTTTATTTAAGTTTAGTACGCCGTTCTTCGGTTTATTACCGAAAATTACCTTTGCGGAATTGAATTTTTCGGGAATTTCAAGCTCGCAGGGCTCACTGCCGCGATTTACGGCAACCAAGACCTCGCTTTTCCGCTTTTTGCGAATGTATGCAATTCCGCTTGCATCCGCGTATACGGGTATAAAATCGCCCGACTTAAACGCGGGACAGCTCTTTCTGAATTGCCCTAATTTTTTATAAAAATCGGTAAGCTCTATATCTTCCTTGCCCCAGGGAAAGGCGGCGCGGCAAAACGGGTCGCCGTAGCCGCTCATACCCGCCTCGTCTCCGTAATAAAGGGAGGGCACGCCCGGCATTGTGTACTGAAGCACCGCCGCAAGACGTAAAAGCTTAGCCCCGTGGGCATATTCCTCGGGGTTAAGGGTCTGCCTTGACTGCCATTCGCGGTCGCCTGTCTCTCCGTTTTTTGCAAGACGGGTAAGAATACGGGCGGTGTCGTGTGTGCCGATATGGTTCATCATAAGCTTTGCCGCCTGCGGGGGATAGTTTTCAAGTAAATCCTCGGCAGTAGCTAACAAATCCTGCGCGACGCCCCCCTTAACAAAGGAAATTATCGCCTCTGCAAGCGGGTAATTCATAACCGAGTCAAGCTGTTTTCCGCGCAGAAAGCGGCGGCGGCTGCCATAGCTTATCTTATTTGTCGCGTCCTCCCAAACCTCGCCTAACAGGTAGTTTTCTTCACCCTCCGCCTTAACCGCAAGGCGGATTTTGTCAAGAAAGGAATCGGGAAGCTCGTCCGCAACGTCGAGCCGCCAGCCCTTGATACCCTTTTTAAGCCAGTACCTGATAACGCCGTTTTCTCCCGTGATAAAATTAGAATAGGATAAATCGTCCTCCTCGGTTTCGGGGAGAGAGGGAATACCCCACCAGCAGGCGTAGCCCGTCGCGTAGTTGCCGAATTTGTACCAGCTGTGGTAAGGGGAATCGGGAGAATTTGCCGCACCGACGGTATGATAGCGGTTTTTTATGTTGAAATAGCGGCTGTCGTCCCCCGTGTGGGAGAAAACGCCGTCCAAAATCACCGAAATACCGTGATTTTTCGCCTCTTTTATGAGTGAGACCAAATCCTCATCGGTACCGAGAGAGGGGTCAATTTTCATATAGTCCGCGGTGTTGTAGCGGTGGTTAGAGTGCGCTTCGAAAATGGGGTTAAGATATATGCAGGTAACCCCTAATTCCTCCAAATAGGGAAGCTTTTTCTCAATTCCCTTAAGGTCGCCGCCGTAATAGTCGTTGCCTAAGGAGCATTTTGCCCCCGTTTGGCGGTATTCGGGTTGTTTTGACCAGTCGTTACAGATATAGCGGTCCTCGGGAACGCCCGATTTAGGAACGCCCGAATTATAAAAGCGGTCGGGGAAAATCTGATAGATAAGCCCGCCGTCAAGCCAGCTTGGGGTTTTGTAGCCGCGGTCATAGACCGTTTGCTGCCACCAGTCGCCCTCGTTTGCGACTATACCTAAGGAATGTCCGTACTTCGCCACACGAAATTCGCCGTAATCGCTGGTGTACCTGAACTGATACCAGTAAAGACCCTCGGAAAGGGTTATTTCACATTCGTAAAAGCGGTAGCCGTCAAGCTCCCCGCCCGCGGTCATTTTTGCCTCGCGCACGGTTTCGCCGCTGTCGTCCCTAAGCAGTAAAAACGCCGAGTGAACGTGAGCGTCGTTATGCAACAACAGCTTTAGCCGAAGGGTTTCCCCTTCGGCTAAGGCTCCTAATTTATTGCGGTAAAGCGGGCTTCTTGAATCAAAAGGATAGTGCTGCATATATTACTTGACCGGCTTTAAGTGCCAGATATTCTCCGCGTAATCGTTTATAGAACGGTCTGCCGAGAAAATACCCGATTTCGCAATATTAACAAGCGACATCTTATTCCACTTTTCGCGGTCGGCGTAGAGCGCACTCGCCTTTTTCTGGGCGTTCTGATAATCTGCGAAGTCCGCAAGCGCCATATAGCGGTCGTTATTCTTAAGCGAGTTGTAAATACTGTCAAACGGCTGACCCGCGATGCCCTTGCCGATAAAGTCGAGGGCTTCCCTTAACACGGGGTTATTGTTGTAATACTGCGCGGGGGAGTAGCCGTTCTTCTGGAGCGACAACACCTCGGGGGTCTGCATACCGAAGATAATAATATTCTCGTCGCCGACAGCCTTGTGAATCTCAACGTTCGCGCCGTCCTCTGTACCGAGGGTAATAGCGCCGTTCATCATAAGCTTCATATTGCCGGTGCCGCTCGCCTCGGTCGAAGCAAGCGAAATCTGCTCGCTTATATCGGCGGAGGGAATCATAAGCTCAGCCAAAGTAACGCGGTAATCCTCAAGGAACAGGATTTTAAGCTTGTCGTTTACGGTGCGGTCATTGTCGATAACCGTCGAAAGCTTGTAAATCATCTGGATAATCTCTTTAGCAAAGAGGTAGCCCGCCGCCGCCTTCGCACCGAAAATATAGGTCTTGGGGGTAAAGTCGGCATTCGGATTGTTCTTTAAATAGAGGTATTCCGAAATGATGTTAAGGGCGTTAAGGTGCTGGCGCTTGTATTCGTGGAGCCTCTTAACCTGCATATCGAATATAGAATCGGGGTTTAAGATAACCGAGGTCTTATCCTTGACGTAATCGGCAAAGCGAACCTTGTTTTGGCGCTTAATCGCCTCTAATTTTTGGAGAACCGCGCCGTCGTCCTTAAACGCCATAAGCTTTTCAAGCTCGGAGGCGTCCTTAATAAAGCCGTTACCGATAAGCTCGGTAAGATAGGCGGTAAGCTCGGGGTTAGCCTGACAGAGCCAACGCCTGTGGGCGATACCGTTGGTAACGTTGGTGAACTTTTCGGGGGTCATCTTTGCGTAGTCGGTGAAAAGCTCGTTGACGAGAATTTCGCTGTGGAGCTTGGAAACGCCGTTTACTGTGTGGCAGGAGGCAACGCAGAGGTTAGCCATTCTGATAACGCCGTTTTGAATAATCGCGGTGCGCTCAACGGTGGCGGGGTCGCCCGTGCGGGAGAGAACCTCGCCCCTGAAGCGGCGGTCTATCTCCTTAATTATCTGGTAAATACGGGGAATACGCTCCTTAATAAGCTCAACGGGCCAGCACTCAAGCGCCTCGGACATAATGGTGTGGTTGGTGTAGGCAACCGTGCGGGTAACTAAATCCCACGCCTTGTCCCAGCCGTAGCCGCACTCGTCAAGCAAAAAGCGCATAAGCTCGGGGATAGAAAGGGTCGGGTGGGTGTCGTTAATGTGAATTGCAACCTTGTCGGGCAGGTTGTCAAGTGTGTTGTACTTCCTTAAATGACGGTTTAAAATATCCTGAACCGACGCCGAAACGAGGAAATACTGCTGACGAAGTCTTAATGACTTGCCCTCGATATGATTGTCCTCAGGATAAAGCACCTTTGAAATGGTCTCGGTCATAGCGCGCTGTTCAAGTGCTCGTACATAGTCGCCCTGATTAAAGGCGGACATATCGAAGTCCTGACATTCCGCGCTCCAAAGACGAAGCACGTTTACGGTCTTGCCGTCCTTTCCTGCAACCATAAGGTCGTAGGGAATTGCGTGCACGGTGTGGTAGCCGGTATGCTCAATGTGGTGATAGCTTCCGTCCCACCATTCGTTAATCTTGCCGTCAAAATTAACGTCTACCGCCGAAGTCGGGCGCTGTTCAAGCCATACGCCGCCGCCGGGGAGCCAGAAATCGGGCATTTCGGTCTGCCAGCCGTCAACTAACTTCTGGCGGAAAATACCTAATTCATAGCGAATACAGTAGCCCATTGCGGGATAGCTGCCGGTTGAAAGCGCGTCTAAGAAGCAGGCGGCAAGACGGCCAAGACCGCCGTTGCCGAGACCCGCGTCCGGCTCGAAGTCATAAAGGTTATCAAGCTTTACCTTAAACTTTGCAAGCGCCTTAGACATAGTATCGGTAAGGTCTAAGTTGTAAAGATTGTTTTTAAGGGAGCGACCCATTAAAAATTCCATACTGAGGTAATAAACGGTTTTAGCCTCCTGCTCGTCAACCGACTTTTTAAATTCGGCGCGGCGATCGTTCATTATCTCAAGCAGAACCAGCACGCATGCCTTATAAAAAAGCTCGTCTGAAGCTTGGGAGGGCGTTACGCCGAAATTATGCGATAGCTTGCGCTCAATCATCGAAGCCAACGCGGTAGCAGTATATTTAGTCATTACAGCATCTCCTCTTTGCTTTATTTCCGATAATAACACTTAAGGCTATTATATACCAATTATAATACAATATTCAAAAACTTTTTTCAAGATATAACTGCAACTATATTTTGGCGAAATATTGTGCGATTTGTATACAAAAATAACAGAAAATACAAAAAACAGAAAAAGTTTCGTGATTTAGCACAATTATAGCCATAAATTGCAATATAGTAAAGGGCTTCCTGTCGG
>CAMCIX010000108.1 GCA_945875045.1 uncultured Clostridia bacterium
TACACACTGCATATCGTCGGCAGCGTCAGATGTGTATAAGAGACAGCACTATATTCTCCTGCTTTTAAAAAGATAGAACTACAAAACTACTTTGCAAGTAATAATGTTCTGTTTTGCTTTCAAAATAATAGTAGTGATGTCACATATGATTGAATAAAATAGTTTTGTCAGTGAACATTTGCAAGTCAATGCTATCGCACAGGGAATGAAACCCTGTGCGATACGCAAAAATTATTTACTCTTCATTGTTAAAAATACCATCATGATTACTCCGAACACAATACACAGAATATTAATTATGAAATGAATAATATCATTTTTAATTAATTCGGTGAGATACGGGAAGAAAAAGAACCACAAGCAATCAAGAATCGAAGCAATAAGAATTAATAACTTTTTATATTTTAGTGACAAAATAAACAGACCTCCCAAACAATCCCCATGATGCCATTTTAAATCCACGATATTGCTTATAATAAACCAAAGCTAAAATCAAACTACTACAATTCATCAATGCCAGACATACACTCCATGCCATTCCAAAGGAAGCTGCAACAGCAATTACGATTCCGACTCCTGAAGCTGTCGAGCTTGCTGCAATAGATCCCAATTTTAATGCTGATATGGCATATCCAATAGTTGATGCAATCATATGACTTATCTCAATTAGTGCACTATATCCGCGATATACATAATACTTTAAATATCCGGTAGGATCGATATTATTGATCGGATCATCATTGCAATATGCGAATAAATTAGCACCGTTAATTGTTCCAAAATTGAGAGTGATTACACTCGGCTCGTCGGCATTGATGAATCTGCAAATATTGGGATCATAATAACGTGACTGCAAGTAATAATATCCTGTTTCGCTGTCAAGATAATAGTCGCGGTAACGCATAGGATTAATTGTGCCGACTGTACTCGCAAGCGTTCCGGCGGTATATAATACCTTTCCCCATGCGTCATAAGCATAGCTGACCACTAATTCTCCAGACATATTGAGTATTCCTTCAATATCGCCCTGTAAGTTTTTTAAATACAGATACTCTGTGCCGTTCAGGTTAAAACCAACAAGCTCATTATTATGGTCATAACGGAAGTAAAGCAAATTTGTTCCGTCATTCTGACTTGTTATACCAATCATTTACTCCTTGTGAAAATTTGGATGTCCATGATACACCGTCCGTTGATGTCATAATAAGCGATGATGTACCTACGAGCACAAACTGGCTGTTATAAAATGTCATTCCCATAATAGCCGAACCTGCAGTTGGGGAAATTTGAACCGCCCAAGAATCGGCATTTAAAGACATTAAGACTGTTCCATTTGCACCGCCTACAACAATACGGCTGTTTTCAGCCGAAGCTGACAAACTTTCGTCCGTTGCTACGGTATACAAATTTTCTATTGTATTTGATGTCAAAATGCTCCACGAATTACCATTCACCGAGGAAATAATTGTACCGTAGTCACCTACTGCGATGTACGTGTTTTTAGCAAAGATAATATCGTTTAAATTATAATTCGTGTTTGTCGTCTTTAAATCCCATACTCCGGTATCGGATGACGATAACACAGTACCGTTATTTCCCACAACAATATATTTTTCCTCGACATACATTATTGCGTTCAAATCAGATGAAACTCCAGAACTTCTTTCTGCCCAATTTTCTCCGTCAAAAGAAGTTAAAATTGTTCCGTTATCGCCGACAATTACAAATCTTTCATTTGCATATATAATATCATTTAGAGTATTGTTTGTTACAATAGGTTGTTTTGTCCACTGTGTTGCATTAATAGAATAATAAATTGAGCCGCCTTCTCCGACTAATATGTATTTTTCATTTGCGTATACGCCGCCGTAAAGGGTGGGATTTGCAAGAGTATCGTTAATTACCTCATAATAGTCGGCAAAAACAGCACCTGAAATTGCGCTTAAAAGCATAGCAAAACAAAGAATAAAGGAAAGAAATCTTTTTAACATTTTTCTGCGTTTCATTTTCATATCTCCTTTTTTGTTAGATAAACAGAAATCGAAAATCAAAAGTACACTGGACTCACTCCATAGTATTTATTTCAAGCTTTCGCCGCAAGCTTTTTAAGTCTTACCAAATCCAATATATCAACCCTGCTGTCGGCATTGACGTCACTTGCGGTCGTATCAAAGGCAGAATCGCTGTTTAACAAAAGCCTTTTAAGGAGCGACAGGTCGGTCGCAGTAAAGGAACCGTCGGAATCAAGGTCGCCGAAATATCTGTATGACATTCCGTTTTCCGCCGCGTAGCTTTCCGCTCCCGCGCCCTTGTAACAGTATATTACCGTTTGTGCGTTATCGCCGAACGCCGTTTTAGCGATAAATTCTGCATTGCCCGCAAAAACGGCTTTTTGAAGCTTCGTTCCCGCAAAAGCGTCAAAGCCTAAATAAACCGTGTTTTTTGAAAAGCACGCTTCGGTGAGCGAGGTATTCATAAAAGCTTTGTCGCCTATTGCTGAAGCCCCGCTTAAATTAACAACTCCCGTAAGTCCCGAATTAAGGAAAGAGCAGTCGCCGATTTCCTTTACCGAGCGGGGCAAGGTTATATTTTCAAGGCTTACGCTGTTCCTGAAGGCGCTGTCACCGATAGCTGTAATCCCCTCGCATATTGTCACTTCTTTAAGCGAGGTAAGCTTACTAAAGGCATAAGACCCGATTTTACCGTCGGCATTTATTATTTTAAGCCTTTTGATTTGTGTTTTAAAATCAGACCAGCCCTGCGCATAGTAATCAGAGGCATAATCGTTTAAAAATGTGTTTCCGCAAACCGTAAGTGTTTCGGTTATGGAATCGTATTCCCAGTAATCCTCTCCAGCTAATTCGCCCGCATGGGTTTTTATAACGGTAGGGGTTGTTGAGGGGGAGGCGGCGGCTGTTTCGGTCGTGGCATAGCGCTGGTAGAATGTGTATTCGGTATCAGGCTTAAGCCCCGAAAAAACAGGACTGCTCTGCCAGCTTTGACCGTCCGTACTGTATTCAAGACCGTCATAGGAAGCAAGCGTGATCTCGGTTATGCCTATTCGTTCGGCGGCGGGTAAATTAAGGGGAATAAAATTATCTCCGCCTGTATATTCCGCCATACTGCCCGGGACGCCGTATACCGTTATTACTCTGCCCGCGGAATTAGCAAACGCGCCGTAGGTCTGCTCCGCGCTCGGCGGCAGAAAAACCGCGCTTAAATTGGTGGCGTAAAATACATTTGCTCCGATTTTTTTAATGCTTTTTCCGAAAACCGCTTCTGTAACAGAGGTTAGTGAAAACGCCTCTTCTCCTATTGAAATAATCGAATCGGGAAGCTTCACGGTTGTAATCAAGCTACAACAGGCAAAGGCTTTGTCGCCGATTACCGAAAGCGTATCAGGGAATTCAATTGATGCGAGCGATGAACAAAAGCTGAAAGCTCCGTCCTCGATTTCGGTTAAGCCCTCGGGCAGAGTAACACGGGTAAGAGCTTCACACGACTTGAAGGCGCTCTTACCTATCGCGGTTATTCCTTTCGGAATATCGAGCGTTTTAACATCGGTTTTATAAAAAGCCCCGTACCCGATTTCCACATCGGACTGTGGCAGTATTATTGTCTCAAGCTTTAAGCAATGCCCAAAAGCATATTTACCGATGCTTTTAAGCCTTCCCGTTTCAAAGCACACCTCGGTAAGGCTATCCGAGGAATCAAAGGCTCCTTCTTCTATCACTTCAACGCTTGCGGGGATTTTTAGCTTTATTAAACCTGAACACGCAAATGAATATTCACCTATCCGTACAAGCGTATCGGGCAGGCTGACGGTTTCGGGATATAGAGTAAAAAAGGCGTCATTTCCAACAGAGGTAACGCCCTCGCTGATAATAATATGCTTTATATCGCCGTCATAAGAAATCCACGGAGCGCGCCTCGGTTCATTGCGCGAGCCGTAATCGTACATATCGCCGCTGCCCGAGATCGTAAGCGTTTCGGTCTCGCTGTCAATACTCCAGACAAGATTATCGCCGCACTTTTCCTCGGACTCCGCAAACACCGTGACGGGCAGAGCAGAACAAATTAATAGTACGCTTAAAACTAAAACCAATACTTTTTTCAACACAATCATTCCTATATCTTGATAAATTGTCAATACAATCTAATTTTTTTAAGTGCGAAGGATTCGATTAATTAAATCAAATCCTTCTATGAAATCAACTAATTAAAAAGTACGCTCGGAACTGTACTGCGTAATTGTTTCGCTTGCACTGCCGCTGTATACAACACATTCGGCCTTTACACGGTATGTTCCGCTGCCGACAGAAGCTGTTTTTGACAGTGAAGCATAGTAGTCACTAACAGTTGTAGTCCATGACGTATCTTTACTCCACCAAAAGAGCGTTTTCTTTTGAAGTGTCATAGTTATCTTGATTTTAGTTGCTGTACCGGCATAACCATTTACTGTTGTAGTGCATTTTGCATTTCCGCTTGAATTTGTTAAATTAACATTAACATCTGATGTATAGATATAATAAGGTTGAGCGGTATTACCACTTTCAAAAGAATCCGTTACACTTATATTTGAAACAGCAACTGCTTCTGCCGATAAACCAATACCACAACATAAAGCAAGAGTAAGTATGATTGAAAGTACTTTTTTGCACATAAATATCCCTCCTTTCCGACATTAATAACAGAGATTATTATTCTCCATTAATGTAAACGGAAAGAAGGGACTTTTTGTGACCGGCTTTTTTTAAGATTTTTATTCAACAGGGATAGATTCAGCAATTTTATATAGTTCTTCTTTTGAAACCTGTCCGTATAGAATAAAATAATATTTCTCATTTCCAAAAATTATTTTATTGAGATTCTTGTTAGTATACATTATTCCTTCAAGTGAATTAATATAAACTGTTTCAATTTCTGCTCCTTCTGTGTCGGTCGTCAAATTCGAATCATAATTGATTTGCTGTGAATAACTAATTATATTGTTTTGTGAATTTGAATATAAAATTAAACATGAATCCTCGTAATCAGATAAACGTGACATCTCAAAACCATCAGGTATATATTGCGGTTGAATCTTTTGAAATACAATTACCGCGGGTATATCTTCATTATTTGTTATTGATATTCTTGTGAATTTTTCGAATGTTTCTGTTATAAACTCTATGACTGTTTCTCTGATCGCTTTGACGCCAAATGTTGTAGCGGTAAGAGTAATTAATAAAGCAGTAATAATAATTGCTATTCTTTTTCCTACAGTATTAATCATATAGTAATATGATTTCTTTTGAGCAGCTAAAAGTTTCTTCATTTTAGTTTCAAAAGTCTGTGAGAAGGTTATGGTTTTCAGTTCATCTTTATTCGGAAGATTATCCGATAATTGCTGATTGTAAAGCTCAAAGGCCGCTTTCAATCTTTGGTCACATTTATTTGACAAAAACATTAATATACACCTAACTTTTCAAGTGATTGCTTTAGTGCATTTCTTGCTCGTTGTAATCTTTTTCTGACGGCTTGACGTGAAATACCGAGTATGTCGCTGATTTCTTTATCTGATAATTCATAATATACTTTTAATTCTATTATATCTCTATGTATAGCCGGTAAGGCTTTAATTACGGAGCAAAGCTCCTCAAGCTCGATGTTTTCGATCATAGTATCTTCTGTTATTGCTTTATTGCCTATATCATCGAAGCTGTATATTTTATTTCGATTTTCCTTGTCAAGCATATCCAATGCGACGCATCTAATAATTATAACGATGAAGGCTTTGGTTTTGTGACTTTTAATTTCATCTATTCCATCTAAATGACGAGTTAATTTTATAAAAGCTTCATGGACTGCATCTTGCGCTAAGCCATTATCTCCCAATATGTTAAAAGCAACATATTTCATAAGAGCCTTATATTCATAATAAAGATTTTCAAGTTTAGACCTTTCTTCTTCGGTATCTACCAAACTTAAATAATATAACAGCAAGAATATTCCTCCTTCAGCGCTTTTATTATCTTACTGTCTCTTATACACATCTCCGAGCCCACGAGACCTCTCTACATCTC
>CAMCIX010000109.1 GCA_945875045.1 uncultured Clostridia bacterium
ATTATATACTCCCCTGTATATTTCCATTCCCGGAGTAACCGCGCCCACGGCAAGAAATACAGCCAACGCCGCGGTACAAAGTCGTTTATAGTAAATTTTTTCCTTTCCGCGATAATCAAGCAAAGCCTCCGCGCAAAAAACAAACAGCACAAACAGCGACGGAATCGACGCCCGCATACAAAAATCCATTGTATCTCCCAATCTGAAAAACGGAATAATGCCCAGAGAAAGGGCAGTAGCATAGAAAAACGGATTTTTAAGATTACGGAACCACACAAGGAAAAGATAAATACCCGCCTCAAGCGCAAAAAAGGCGATATAGACCTTTATATTATAAGGAGTAATGTCTATAAAACAGCCTGTATCAGAGCTCTCCACCGTGAGATTGCAAAGATAATAAACGGCTAAGGCAGGAAAGCAGAAAATTAAAATCAGAAGATTACCGAGGGTAAATGTATTTTTAAGATGGGTCAATAAGCTTCGCTCTTTTATAGAGGAAATAAACGAAATTGTCCATTTTGCAAGCATTAAAAATACAAGTCCCACGAACGCCAACGGTCCGCAGCAGAAGCAGGAAATGCCGATAAGCATATAATTTTGAGGCGTTTTTTCGAATAAAAAGCAGATGACTGCAAGCCAAGGCAATACCGTTTGATTAAATACCCAGTAAAGGAGGGTGGTATTTGAGCTGTATTGGATAAAATTCGCCCACCACTCGATATGGAGCTCCTTTTCGGAAAGCCCGTTAAAATTCTTAGTAATTAAACAGCCTATAATATCCATTCCGCTGAAGAGGATGAATAAGAGGGGTATAAAATATCGGCGAAGGCGGCTGTTTGCATTTAAATATATATTAAGCAACAGAAAAACAAGAAAAACTCCTGCCGCCGACCAAAGCCAAAGCGCCATTCTGGCGACAAACCAGGTAATTCTGACACTGCCCGTAATCGCCATAACAATTTTAGCGGGCAGGGACGGAACCAGCCAGAAGCCGATATAATATACAAGCGCGCTTCCCTTCTGAGGATATATGACAGGCCAATCCTTAAAAACTATATCGCGGTAAATGGCGTTACGCCACGGCCAATCGTTGCTTTGAAAAAAGAAACCGTTAAGACCGCCTAAATAGCACCATACAAGTGCGATAACCGCCAAAATGAGCAAATCGGTAATTTTTATATTGATTTTTCTTTCGTCTATTTCGGCGTTGTTTCTCTTTCTTATAGCAAAATAATAGCTCAAAATCAAAGCGGCGCAGGCAGGTACGGCGAAGTAGAATTTAACAAAGCCTATAAAGAAAATAATCACAGGCAAAATCAGATAGGCGAACGCTATAGGCTTCAGCCGTCCGTAGCTGATTGTAATCATCAAACCGCCCTCCAAACACCGTTAAAAATTAAGCCTCTCCTCTTCAACAACCAAAGGTCTGTTCTTCACTCTTTCATTAATGCTTAAAATATATTCACCCATCATACCGAGGAAAAACAGCTGTATTCCCGCAATAAAGGCAATAAACAACAGCACAAGACCTATCCCTGCGCTAAAGCCCATTACCAGTAAGCAGATTAGATAAATCAAAATACCGACAAAGGAAAAAGCCGAGGTAAGCACGCCTAATATCGTCGGCATACGCAGAAATATCTTGGTGTAGCTGGTAAAGCTCAGCATTGCGGCATCGTAAAGAGTCCTCAGGTTGTTGTTGGTTTTTCCCGCGCGGCGTTTTTCCTGAGTATACTCTATTGTTGTGATGTCCATTCCAAGCTCGGGAACAATTCCTCTGTAAAAAGGAGTCGGATCGCCTAAATTACGCAAAATATCGATAAAGCACTTATCGTACAGACCAAATCCCGTAAACTGCTCTATCATCTTAACGCTGCTGACCCTGTGAATGAACTTATAATAGCATCCGCGCAAAAAGTACATAATGGGATTCTCTTCGCTTTGGGATTTCACCGCGCAGACGATTTTATAGCCCTCTTCCCATTTTCTTACAAGCCTTGTAATCATATAAACCGGGTCCTGAAAATCCGCGCAGAGCGGAATAGTGCAGTCGCCGGTGGTGTGAATAAGACCGTAATACGGACTGTTGAACTGCCCGAAATTTTTAACGTTGAAAATAGCCCTTACGGTTTTATCCTCGGCGCATATCTTCCTGATGACCTCTCTTGTGTTATCCTTGGATTTATTGTCGATAAACAGTATTTCATAATCGTACTCGGGAAGATTTTCGGTTAACTCCTTTTTTACCGCCTCATATATCGGTCTTGCGTTTTCTTCTTCATTATAAGTCGGAATCAATACGGATATTTTCTTTTTCATTTTCTTTCCTCCAAAGAATTATGCATTCTGTTTTATAAAAATCTGATTTCACGATTAATTTAGACTTTTTTAATCATTCTGCTATATTTTCTATTTTCCATTCACGACCATCATCTAGCCCCCACACATATATTGTAGATGATTGATTAAATTGGTACTTACCAATCAACTTGTACGTCCCATTTTTGGCTTTTTTATAAACAAACTCACGCAGTTTCCGCTGTCCGCTTGGGTTTCCATTTCTAAAAATTTCTTCATGTGTTACCCAATCGGATTTCGAAAGTTCTTGCCAAATTATAAAAGTTGGAAGATCTTCCTCTAACTGTTTTGCGTCAGAAATTGCTTGTTTGTCAGAACAAACATCAAAATAATGAACCTTACAAAATGCGGGAGAATTTAAATCGGCCATAACATTAAAATAATTTATATGAGGAAATGTATACATTGTGTCATTTTCTCTCTTGTTATCGTTTATTAACTTATAAATACTATTTAATGCTTCCGTTTGAGCCTGATCGCCTTTTATGCCCTGTAACTTAGGATCGTCATAGGAATATACAGCTTTATACGAAGATTCCAAGGTATTTACGCCCCACCAGTTATAGGTATAATTGTTCTTTTGTACGCATATTGACAAAACCGTAAACACCCCAAAAAGTGCCACAATTATGTTCTTTATCCAATTAAGCGTCGTTTTGTTACTCAACAAATCAGCTATCAACATTGAAAACATTAAAAGGGTTCCATGTTCTTCTAATATATACGACATTCCGTGAATATACATAAGTGAGAGGCTTGCAAGATATAACATAGCTCTTATATCAATTGTTTTTCGCACTAAAATCAATCGATATAATACGATTATAAGATTTATAAAGAAAAGTCCGTGCATTAAATATTGTCTACATTGTATGTATGCTTTCCAATCAGTATATATATTTTCTCTATAGAAGAAATAGATGAAAAACGCGACAAAATAGCACATTGATGCCACATAAAACAGGATATTTAAGTTTACGCCCTTGAAAGTAATTGTTCTATCTGCTAACGCCAAGAATACCGCCAAAAAGACTATTGAACTAATTATCATGCCAATAGCCACCCATGATGCTCGTGTTTTTAAAAAATCTGCGGTATAAAAAAGTTTAAACCATTTAAAATACGCCACAAAAAAAGCTGCTCCCCAAAAAGCTGCTGAAATTTCATGACCAAGTAGCGAATAATAGTTGCCGATTTTTTCTTTTTTTTGTAAAATACTGTCAAGCCATAAAACAAATATAAGTACTAAAGCAGAGATAAAAACATATCCGCTTTTTCGATATATCATTCGGAAAATACCAGCTGTAAAAATCGATATTAAACTACCCTTTGAAGATGTTCCGCAAATAACTTGCTCGACAAATGGGATTAATGCCTTATTTGCCGCCAATACGATTGCAAGAATTGCCAACACAGACATTGCTGTAAGAAATCCGCAAAACACATTAAAAATACTCTTTTTAAGATCGATTTTTCTCATTAATAATATATATCCAAGACCGATGAAAACCGCAAAAAAAGCCCCGGTGTTTTGTTTCATACAAAATGTAATACCAGCAAACAAACCATACAGAATTGCATACTTTCTTGAATTGTTCGTTGATTCATACATCCGAACCCCAAAGTATAGCATAATCATTGCACACAAAAGGGATGATTGATAATAACCATAAAACAAATCAGTATTAGTGGAAGAATAAATCACAGAACCAACCAATACAGCAAAAAATGTTACCTTGTACGAATAAACTTTAGACAACAACTCAAAAACAATCAAAATTAGAAGAATGCGTTCAATTATTCCATATATTCTAAGTGCTAAAAATGAGTAATTCGTACACCGACAAATCAGAGTAGAAAGCCAAATATAACCCGGAGGTACTGGACAATAAAAGTCACGATAAATAAATTTTCCTTGTAATATATAGCGAGCGTAATCTTGAAACCATCCCTCTGTTATCGGGAAGTATTTATTACATATCAACCCTGAAAAAACAATTGTAATAACCACAAGTGCAATCATTGCAATTATTTTCTCTTTCATATTTGTTTTTTGACCCTTTTTGTCTTGCCTAACATCAATCGAAAATTTTGGAATTTCTATCATTTTTTCCTCTTTTCTATAACCCACTCTACAGTCTCCCGAATTCCGTCCTCAAATGAGTATTCGGGAACAAAGCCCGTATCGCGCGTTAAATTTGAAATATCTGCCTCTAAGTGCATTACCTGATTCGGATAATAATCAAGCTCGCCTATGCCTATTTCAAGCTTTGGATCTATCGCGTCGCGGATAGCATATATATAATCCTTGAGTCTTCTTGTTTTTCCCGTGCCGAAGCAATAAATTTCTCCGTCCTTACCCTTTTCGGCAACAAGGCGGAATGCCCTTGCCGCGTCCTTACTGTAAATATAATCCCAAATCTGCTCGCCCTTTGTGTATTGCGGGCGCTCGCCTGCCAGCATTTTGTATATACCGCTCATCACCATTGTATATTCGCCGTCAAAGGGACCGTAAAGGCTTACTATCCTGCACCACTCATGTCTTATGCCTAATTTTTTGCACTCAAGACGGCTCATTCTGCCCGCGTCAAGCTTTGCGATACCGTAGCCGTTATCGGGGTTACAGGGCATATCGGGATGCAGAACCCCCTCAACATGACCGAACTCGCTTTGCGAGCCCGCGCCGATAAACACCTTACAGCCGAGCTTATGCGCAAGCTGAACCGCGTCCAGCGTATAAAGAATATTTAAGGTCTGAAGACGCAGATTTTGCCGTGTTTCGCCGTATGTGCCGTCCCACGCGAAATGGTAGAACGCATCGTAATTATGCTCCAGCCTGTCCTCCAGCTCGCAAAGGCGGTCAACGCCGCATTCAACCACATCTACCAGCTCATTTTTCGGTATTGACGAAATTCTTTTGGAATTTGGACGGCAAACAGCCGTAACGCTTATTCCCTTTGAGCAAAGCTCCTCAATGAGGGATACTCCCACAGCCCCCGTAGGACCCGTGATTATTACTTTTTTTACAGTATCAGCCATTAGCATATACTTTCCTGAAATGCGCGAGAGCTCCCGCCACATCAGACTCCTTTATATCGTTAACAATTTTAAGATCCTTTGCAGTATCTGTCATAAGCACTGCGGTAAGGCTTGTATTGGTTTGCTTTTTATCCTTTCGGATAGCCTCTATAAAGCTGTCAAGCGAATACTTGCCCAAATCAACCCCTATATGGATTACCTTAAGCAATACCTTTTCGGCGCGGCTTGCGGTGTCGGGAGACAGAAGACCCCTTTCAACCGAAATGTAATCTGCCATAATCATACCTATTGCAACGGCTGTTCCGTGCGGTATTTCGTACTTTGTAACGGTTTCGATAGCATGACCGAAGGTATGCGCGAAATTAAGCTTAATTCTCTCCCCGCGGTCAAATTCGTCCTGCTCGATAAAGTCCTTTTTAAAGGAAAGACTGCTTTCAACAAAGCGCTGCAGACAGCCGTAATCACGCTCAAGCAAAAGGTCTATATTCTTTTCTATATTATCAAGACCTGCTCCGCCCGCCATTATATTAAATTTAACTACCTCGCCGAGTCCGCTCTCAAAGTCCCGCTCGCTAAGCGTACCGAAAAATGCGGGGCATATATGAATCTGTCTCTTATACACATCTGACGCTGCCGACGATATGCAGTGTGTAG
>CAMCIX010000110.1 GCA_945875045.1 uncultured Clostridia bacterium
CACAAGGAGCTTGTTATAAGGTCTTTAGAGGCGGGCAAAAATGTTATCTGTGAAAAGCCTGTTGAGATGTCGGTCGCGGCGTTTGACGAAATGACCGCCGCCGCGGATAAATCGGGCAAGCTTTTCACAGTTCACCAGAACAGACGTTGGGACGTTGACTATCTGGCGATGAAGAAAATAGTTGAGTCGGGCGAGATAGGCGAGCTTATTAATATTGAATCCCGCATTCACGGCTCCCGCGGTATTCCCAGCGACTGGCGCTGTACCAAGGCGCAGGGCGGCGGAATGATTCTCGACTGGGGCGTACACCTTATCGACCAGATTCTGCAAATCATAAAGGAAAGAATCGTAAGGGTTTACTGCACCGAGACCCACATCACCAATTCCGAGGTGGACGACGGCTTTAAGCTTACAATGTATTTTGAAAGCGGAAAGACCGCCTATGTCGAGGTAGGTACATATAACTTTATTGCTATGCCGCGTTTCTATCTGCAATGCAAAAACGGTAGCGCGATTATTGAGGATTGGCAGAAAAACGCGCAGGTTGCCCGTATGAAGGCGTGGAACGAAAAAGAGGTTCTCCCCGTTCAGACCGCCGCGGGAATTACCAAAACAATGGCTCCCCGCGACGAAATCACCCTTGATATGTACGAGGCGGACCGTCCGCAAAGCGACGTTCACGATTTTTACCGCAACTTCTGCGCCGCGCTTGACGGCAAGGCGGAATCTGCAATCAAGCTCGGCGAGGTACGCCGCGTAATGCAGGTGATGGAGGCTTGCTTTGAATCGTCCGACAAAAAGCAGGCGCTTGAGGTTAACATATAATGATAAGGCTCGCGACCGTCGGCACAAGCGCGATAACCGAAAAGTATTTGGCGGCTTGCCGCTTGACAGGTAGATATATCTTCCACACCGCCTATTCGCGAAGTATTGAAAACGGTGAGAAATTCGCAAAGGCTCAGGGGTTTGAGCATTTTTCCGACGATTTAAGGTCGGTTGCCGAAAACCCCGAGCTTGACGCGGTTTACATAGCAACACCTAATGTTTTTCACTATGAGCAAAGCAAGCTTTTTTTAGAAAACGGCAAGAATGTTATCTGTGAAAAGCCTATTGCGACCGACTGCGAAAAATATGACGAGCTTTTGTCTCTCGCCGATAAAAAAGGGCTTATTTACGCCGAGGCGATTATGTCCCGTCACTGTGCGGGGCGTGAAATACTGCTTGACGCACTTAAACAGATAGGCAGAATTTCGCAAGCGCGTATTGATTTTTGTCAGCTTTCAAGCCGATACGAAAGGTATAAAAATGGCGAAAAGCTTAATATTTTCGATATGTCCCTCGCCGCGGGAACCCTTATGGATTTAGGTGTTTACTGCGTATATGCGGCGATCGATTTGTTAGGCAAGCCCGACAGCGTATCAGCCGCCGCCGCCTTTGATAACAACGGCGCCGACCTTTCGGGGGGAGCGGTGTTAGGCTACAAGGATTTTACGGCGGTTCTGTCCTACAGTAAAATCGGTCAGTCGGCGATAGGCTCCGAAATAGTGGGCGACAAGGGCGTAGTTAAAATAGGCTCAATCTCTCAATACGCCGACATTTCGCTTATAAAGGACGGTAAGGAAACCCCACTCTTAGGATTCCCCGACCGTGCCGAGGTAATGCGGGGCGAAGCTGAAAAATTCGCCGATTATATCGAAAACAAGGACGCTTTTTCGGCGGGTTACAAAACTGTATGCGAATTAACCCATAATGTCCATACCTGTATGGATTTAATAAAGCAAAGCGCAAAAATAAAATATCCGATAAAGGAGTGCAATTTATGAAGCTTGGTATTGTAAGCGCAATCTATGACGGCTTTACCTTTGAGGAGGCTGTCGAAAACGCCGTACAAAACGGCTGTAAATGTATGGAGGTCGCCTGTTGGCCGCAGGGCAAGGCGGAAAGGCGTTACGCGGGTGTAAGCCACATTGACGTGGATAATACTTCTGCCGAGTATATCGCCTACATAAAGGATTTCTGTGCTAAAAAGGGCATTGAAATTTCCTCCCTCGCATTTTACCCCAACACTATGGACGGAAACCTCGAAAAGAGAAACGCCGCTATAGAGCACCTTAAAAAGGTTATCAATATGAGCGCGCTTTTGGGCGTTAATATGGTTACGACCTTTATAGGCAGAGACCAGACCAAAACAGTTGAAGAAAATCTTGAGCTGTTTAAGGAAATCTGGCCCCCTATCATTAAGCTCGCCGAGGAAAAGGGCGTTAAGGTTGCTATTGAAAACTGCCCTATGCTTTTCGGCGCAGACCAGTGGCCGGGCGGACAAAACCTCTTTACCACCCCTGCCCTTTGGCGTAAAATGTTTGAAATATTGCCGAGTGACAATTTCGGAATCAACTATGACCCCAGCCACTTTATCTGGCAGCAGATTGACTACATAAAGCCGCTTTATGACTTCAAGGATAAGATTTTCCACGTTCACTTTAAGGATATTAAGCTTTATCCGGATAAGCTGAATGAGGTCGGAACAATGGGCTATCCGCTCGATTATATGAGCCCGAAGCTACCGGGACTGGGCGACGTTGACTGGGGCAAATATGTTTCCGCTCTTACCGATATAGGCTTTAACGGATTTGCCTGCATTGAGGTTGAGGACAAGGCTTTTGAAAGCTCAAAGGAACGGATTTTAGATTCAGTTGCACTTAGCTGCCGTTATATGCGCCAGTTCGTGATATAAAATTTTTTTAGGAGGAAAAGAAAATGGCAAACGTAGCAGGCTTAGACGCATTTAAGGAAAATCAGGAAACAACTGTTATTGACGCGTCTAAAAAGGTAAAAATCGGAATTATAGGAACAGGTTGGATTGCTGAATCCCACATTAATGCATACAAGAATATGCCCGATGTTGAAATAGTTGCAATGGCTGACTTAGTTCCCGGCAAGGCGGAGGCTTTCGCAAAGAAATTCGGTGTTGAAAACTGCCGTTTCTATGAAAGCGACGAGGCTCTTATAGCCGCCGAAAAGGATTTGGACGGAGTAAGCATCTGCACCTATAACGGCACGCACGCCTCCTGCGCCATTCACGCGCTTAACGCGGGAATCAATGTTATGCTTGAAAAGCCCTTCACCGTAACCCTCGACGAGGCAGTAGAGGTAATGAAGGCTGAAAAGAAGAGCGGTAAAATTCTCACCATCGGCTTCCAGCCCAGAATGAGCGAGAATATGAAGATGATTAAAAAGATTGTAGATTCGGGCGAGCTCGGTAAGGTTTACTATTTGCAGGCAGGCGGCGGCCGCCGCAGAGGTATCCCGACTCCGTTCGGCACCACCTTTATTGAAAAGGAAACCGCGGGTATCGGCGCAGTGGGCGACATCGGCTCCTACTCGCTTGATATGCTTATGGGCGCTGTCGGCTATCCGAAGCCGCTTACCGTTTCGGGCTACACCTCGGCGTTCTTCGGCAAGGATCCCGGCTATTACCCCAACCACCCCGAATACGCCGAGAAGTTCGGCGTTGACGATTTCGCCGCCGCTTTCGTTCGCTTAGAGGGCGATATTATTCTTGACTTCCGTATCTCTTGGGCTATGAATATGGACACCTGCGGCGACGCGCTTATCTTAGGCACAAAGGGCGGTCTGCGTATCCCCTCAACCGAGTGCTGGAACGGCGAGTTTGACTCTCCCCTTAAAATTTACAAGACCATCGGCGACGAAACCGTGGAATACTCCGTACCGCTTAAACCCAGAGAGGATTTATTTGCTAAAAAGCTCCGTGCTTTTGTTGACTCCATTAAAAACGGCGGAACAGCTACTGTTCCGTCAAGCGAGATTCTCTACAATCAGGCAATAATCGACGGTATCGTTAAATCCGCCGAGTCGGGCAAAGAGGTTGAAATCAACATTCCCGAAATCTAATTATAAAATTCAAGGGCAGCCTCAAAAAAGGCTGCCTGAAATAAAAAAGGAGAAATAATTATGTACGATTTTCCGATTGCTTTACAGCTTTATTCAGTAAGAACCGATATGGAAGCCGATTTTGAAGGCACACTCAAAAAGGTTAAGGAATTAGGTTATGACGGCGTTGAGTTTGCGGGAATTTTCGGCAAAAGCGCCGCTGAAATCAAAAAAATATGCGCCGAGATAGGTCTTGTTCCGATTTCCGCCCACGTTCCGTATGACGAGCTTTTAAAGGGTGAGGAAACCTTCAAGACTTATGCCGAGATAGGCTGTAAATACATTGTAATACCCTGGATTGGCGCCGAGTACCTTGCAGGAGGCGAGAAAAACGCCGAGTTTATAGAGAATGTTAAGAAGTTCGGCGAGCTTGCAAACGCAAACGGTATGAAGCTTTGCTACCACAACCACGACTTTGAGTTTGAAAAGGTTGACGGCGAATACAAGCTTGACCGTCTTTATAACGACGTTCCCGCAGAATTGCTTTCAACCCAGCTTGATACCTGCTGGGTAAATGTCGGCGGCGAAAACCCGTCCGATTATATCCGCAAGTATAACGGCAGAATTGAAATAATCCACTTAAAGGACTTTGTAGGCAGTAAGAGCGAGAATATGTACGGACTTATCGGAGCCGAAGGCAAAGAAGCTCCCAAAGAGGCGTCAAAATTTGAACTGCGCCCCGTAGGCAGCGGCGTTCAGGATTTCCCCGCTATACTTGAGGCTTCAAAGGAAGTCGGCGCAAAGTGGGTAGTTGTAGAGCAGGACGAGCCGAGTATGGGCAAGAATCGCATCGAATGTGCCGAAACAAGCATCAACTACCTTAAGTCGATTTTTTAAGCGCGTTTGAATTACTGCGGTATTCAGCGGGTGAAATTCCCATAACAAGCTTAAAGGCACGGTTGAATGACCGTATTGTTCCGAAGCCGACATCCTCCGAGATGTCGGCTATTTTCGTATCGGATTCCCTTAAAAGATTGCACGCCTCGGCAATTCTTAGGCTGTTAATATACTCATTAAAATTCTGCTTTAATCGCTTGTTAATCAAGTGCGATATGTAATATTTGCTCAAATGAAGCTTTTCGGCGACAAGGTCAAGGGTAATATCGTCCTTGAAGTTATGAGTACAAAAATCTATAACGTTATAAAATGCGGAATTGTTTTCGGCGTTTACGGTTTTAAGGGCAAGCCGCGGCAGTACAAGGCTCATCATAACGTTTATATAGCCGGTTATATTAAGATTCTTGTATTCCCCGCCCGCGGTGTAAATTTTACCGAACAGCTCTTTAAACTCCGCTGATTCAAGCGAGGCAAAATAATTCTTATCGGGCACGCTCTTTGATATTTCTGCGGAATAGCCGTATATAATATCGGGCGAAAAAATCAAAATCATATATTCGCCCTTTTGAACCGTGCGGTAATAATGCACCTGATTTGGGAAAGTGATAAACATATCGCCTGCGTTTAACAGATAGCTGTTTTTATCGGCATATGCTATGGACTTCCCTTGCCTTACATATACAACCTCCAGCTCCTTGTGCAAATGAGCCAAGGTTGACAATTCGTCGCTTAACATATATTCCATTGTCAGGACTTTATTCTCGTAAACTATATCCATATTATCACCGCATATGATTTTCTAATTGTAATATAACATAGGTCACTTAGCTTTTCAAGTGTTTTTACTTAACACAAAAGCGGCAGAGGAATAATATGTTATTAAAGGAGGCGAGAATTACGGAGAATCTCAACAGTATAAACCCGGGAGAATACGCAAAAATCGGACAAATTCTCACGCGCGGCAGTATGCGCCGGCGACTGCTTGATATAGGTCTAACGCCCGGTACAATGATTGAATGCGTCGGCAAAAGTCCCGCAGGCGACCCGAAAGCCTTTCTGATACGCGGAGCCGTAATCGCCCTACGATCGGAGGACTGCGCCGACATACTTATAAATGAATATGCAAAAAGAGGCTGTAAAAAAACAAATTGGGGTTTGTAGAGGTACTTGAAATAGCAAACTTCGGCTCCCTCTGACGAGGGTGACTCCCCACAGTGTGGGGAGATGTCACGAAGTG
>CAMCIX010000111.1 GCA_945875045.1 uncultured Clostridia bacterium
ATAACAACAATTCCTCAGCTACTGATAATGAAGTCGTTTTGCTGGATACTATGCCATATAACGGCGAATTAGGCAATGCTTTCACCGGTTCCTATACCGTGGAGAGTTGGAGAATTGATAGCACAAAATGCGATCCTACCAAATTTAAGCTTTACTATACAACCGCTCCTCAGTACGCCGGCAAGCTATTTAAAGCGGACGGTGCGGAAGGCGACGGAATCACGAAAGAGCAAATAGAAGCTTGGAATAGCGTTGCCATTAATTCCGACGGTACGCTCACAGACGAAAGCAAGATAATCAATCAAAAGCCTGTAGCTTGGGCGCTGATCGGCAGTCTGGAATCCAGTAAAAGTGTTTATGTTGATATGACAATTAAACTCAAACCCGACGCGTCAAACGGAATTAATAATGTCTATCACAATGTCTTTTCAAACGTAAATACCGGCATCCCCACAACGGAACACAGCATAATCCGTACAATTGAGGGTCTGACATGGTTGGACGAAAATGCCGACGGCGTGCAGGATAGCGCCGAAACCCGTCTTTCGGGAGTCCGGGTTTCTCTGTGGAAGCTGAAGGATGGCGGAGTTGCCGGCAATGAGAATGATTATGAGAAATACTGTTATAAGAATACGGAAACTCAAATTGTTATCGAAACAGGACAACAGATAAGCGTGCTGGCTTCCCCTCAAACTCCGGCAACTGATTATGAAGACGGACGTTACAAATTCACCGACCTGCCGGCGGGCACCTTTGCGGTTAAATTTGAAAATGGCGGCACTCATGAAATTGCCGACTATATTGCCTCTCCTGTCGATAAGGGTAACGATTATTCTGATTCGGACGGTAAAGCCCAATACAGCAGCGACAGAAGTAAGCTTGAAAAGACTGTGATTCTCGGGATTGAGTTGCCGACAGCGGATACAATGAACGTGGCGCTCTATGAATCCAAATACCACGACAGCGGCTTTTACGAACGCGGCTACGAGCTTCCCAAATCAGGCGGAAAGGGAACCGATACATATATCTATTTAGGCTTGACAATATGGGGCTCTGCATTATTAGCATTCGTTTATCGGAAGGCTCGGAAAACGTTCGGAAAGAGTAAATAAAACAGCAAATATTCTTAAAGCCGTGATTTGATTAGGAGGATATTGATGAATAATAAACCGACGGCGGACCTGTAATTATGCTACAATGCGAAAATGAATACGGCTATTACGGTGACGATAAAGAGTATCTTGAGTATCTGAGGGACAGCTACATTAAGAAAGGCATTGACGTCCCGCTCTTTACCTCCGACGGTACGGGGACTGAAAATCTGCTTGACGGCTCTATAGAGGGCTGTCTGCCTACCCTTAATTTCGGCAGCAGAGTTGAGGAAAACTTCAGAGCGTTTAACACTCTTTTCCCCGATAAGCCTAAAATGTGTATGGAAATGTGGAACGGCTGGTTTGACGCGTGGGGAGACGAAAAGCACCACACCACATCACCCGAGAATTATGCTCAGGTAGTCGATGATATGCTTAAAATCGGCAGTCTTAATATGTATATGTTTATTGGCGGCACAAATTTCGGCTTTACCTCGGGCGCTAATCACTATGAAAAGTTTGCTCCCGACGTTACAAGCTATGATTATGACGCAATGCTTACAGAGTGCGGCGATATTACGCCGAAATATCTCGCGGTACGTAAGGTGATACAAAAATACACAGACGAGCCTCTGCCTGAAATTCCCGCCAACAGGGAAAAGAAGGCATACGGTAAATTTAAGCTTAACGAAAAGGCGGGCTTTTTTGCTAATCTTGATAACCTCTCGTCTCCGATACAATCAGATGTTCCGAGATGTATGGAGGAATACGGCACCGGCTACGGCTATATCGCCTACCGCACGGTTTTAAACCGCGATTACAGCGACGCGGTATTGAGCTTTGAATCCTTAGGCGACAGAGCGCAGATTTATATAAACGATACTCTTGCGGGAATTGTATATATAAACGATTCTTTGGAAATTAAGGTAAGCGCTAAAAAAGGTGACGTTTTAACCGTGCTATGCGAGAATATGGGCAGAGCGAATTTCGGCACTAAGATGATGCGCAAAAAGGGAATAGCGGGAAGATGCCTCTTAAACGGCAAAATTCATTTTAACTGGACTGTCTATCCTCTTCCTATGGACAATCTCGGAAAGCTTAAGTTTTCTAAGAGTGACTTTTCAGAGAAATCGGCTTTCTACAGGGGATATATTGAGATAGATAAGCCTTTCGACACATTTTTAAAGCTTGAGAATTTCAAAAAGGGCTTTGTTACCGTTAACGGCTTCAACATAGGCAGATACTGGGAAATAGGTCCGCAGAAAACCCTATATGTTCCGCGCTCACTCCTCAAAAAGGGACAAAACGAGTTTATCTTCTTTGAGTCGGACGGCTTAAAGGGAGTGCCTATAGCCGAGCTTACGGATAAACCCGAGCTTGAATAATAAACTTTTTATGATTCTATATGTGGTTTTATAATAAATATCAAAGAAGGTGTATTAATAAACAAACCAATACTTGTAATAATGGCGGCGGGAATGGGAAGCCGCTACGGCGGGTTAAAGCAGATTGACCCGATTGATGACGAGGGACATATCATTATTGACTTTTCCCTTTATGACGCTTACCGTGCGGGATTTCGCAGAGCGGTGTTTATAATCAAGCCCGAAATGGAACGGGATTTCCGAGAGGTTATAGGAAACCGAATGAAAAAAATAATGGAGATTTCCTATGCCTTTCAGCGTCTTGATGCTCTGCCCGACGGTTATGCAGTACCCGAGGGACGCGTAAAGCCGTGGGGAACGGGACACGCTATTCTCTCCTGCGACGGTCTTATAGACGCGCCGTTTGCCGTAATAAATTCGGATGATTATTACGGCAGGGAAGCCTTTAAGCTGATTTACGGCTTTTTAAGTAAGGTAAAGGATAACAAAAAATATCAGTATTCTATGGTAGGCTATAAGCTCGGCAATACCTTGACCGATTTCGGTTCTGTTGCAAGGGGAGTATGTGAGGTTAATGAAGATAATATGCTTTTATCGGTAACCGAGCATACCAGAATTGAAAAGCACGGCGACAAGGCGGAGTTTACCGAGGACGGCGGAGAAAGCTGGACAGAGCTACCTATGGAGAAAACGGTTTCAATGAACCTTTGGGGCTTTACTCCTAATATGATAGCAGAGCTGAAAAACCGTTTCCCCGAATTTTTGGAGATCGGCTTAAAGATAAACCCGCTTAAATGTGAGTATTTCCTGCCCTCAGTTGTAAGCGAACTTATAAACGAAGACAAAGCGGAGGTTAAGGTGCTTCGCTCTGCCGACAAATGGTACGGGGTTACATATAAAGAGGACAAGGAAACGGTCGTAAATGCGATTGCCTCAATGAAAGCAAGGGGCGATTATCCCGAAAAGCTGTGGGAATAAGATTTGTATTTGTTTATCAGATAATAGGAGGAATTCAAAATGAAAAAAATCAAATTATTGTTTCAGGGTGACAGCATAACCGATGCAGGTCGTAATTATGCAGATTATCATGATTTGGGAAATGGTTATCCTAAATATGCCGCTCAGTATATAAGTGAATAATACAACGATATTGAATTTGAATTTATCAATCTCGGAATAGGCGGTAATCAGACAAAGGATTTGGTAGAGCGTCTGCAGGCAGATTTTATCGATATACAGCCTGATATAGTATCTATACTTATCGGAATAAACGATGTATGGCATCATTCGGAAAAGAGAGATTGGATACCCGCAGAGGTTTTTGAGGAACGCTATCGCACAGTACTTGAAGCAATAAAAAACAAGACGGGTGCCAAAATAATGATTATGGAGCCGTTTCTAATTCCGATAGAGGATAAGCTGTTTTTCCGAGAGGATTTAGCGCCTAAAATCGAGATAATACGAGGTCTTGCAAGAAAGTATGCCGACATATATTTACCAACAGACGGACTTTTGCAGTCTGCTTTTATAGGCGATGATCCTCTATCCTACGCTGCAGACGGAGTACACCCTACCGGAAAAGGTTCGGATTTTATCGGACAACTGTATTTTGAATATATTTCCAAGCTTATTAAGTAAGGGGAAATCAGGTGATTAAAATGTTACGGCAATTGGAATTGGTTTTATCAAAATTTAAGTATGACGGAGAATCTTATTCCTGTGATATTTACGGTAACGGTCATATTAACACCACCTATAAAGTGGAGTGTAAACAAGGCGATAAAACGGCACGGTATATTTTACAGCGAATTAATAATAATATTTTCCCCGATACTGCCGCTCTGATGGAGAATATAGAAAACGTAACGGATAATCCGAATGACGATAACCGTCTCTTGAATTTAGGAAACGAAGAAGCGTGGGAATACTGCTTTGAAACGCTTTCAAAGCTTATTGAAGAACTGAATATCGACTGCTATAGGCAGGATTTCAATTTTTCACCTTTGGCTTATTGGCGCAAAAACGACGACCCCGACCGAAAGGGAATTACCGAAATTAAGCACATTACCGTTATAAAACTCAAGGGAACTTTCTGCATTTTTGTATTGCAGAGAGTGCTTTTTTATGTTATAATGTATTCGTAAAGAAAATCCGGGTGAAACCCGGTAAAATTAAGGGTTTCTCACCAGTTCTTTTTCGGACACGAATGACAAACGAAAATCCGTTCTCGTAAGGGGACGGATTTTCGTTTCTATTATTCACTATTCATTTTTCATCATTCATTATTCATTAAGCGAGAACGAATTTTCGAATGAATAATGAAAATGTAAGTCGCCTGCGGCTGATGAATAAAATATCGCTGACTATGTTGTTAAACAACCCAAAGCACCAAGCAGACCTGTAAATGTAATGTCATTTAAAGAATATGAGCTAATAATGAACAACAAGCAAAACAAAAATCGAATTTGGAAACGGGGAAGATAATTTGTATCTGAACCGTCGGAACGGTTTCGCCGCTCGCATACCGTTAAAGTGCGTCTTAAACTCCTTTTCCCTGCAAGCTTTTAAGCTCTCTGTTGATATAGTTCATAACTATCTTTTTGTCACCGCTCCATAGAGGCGCGACAAGTTTTTTCTTATCTCCATCCCCTGTTATACGGTGTACCACCATACCGTCAGGCAGAACACTGAGGCACTTTTTTAAAATTGCCGTGTATTCCTCAAGGGTCAGACACCTGAATTTTCCTGATGAATAATCCTTTTCGAGGTCCGTGTCTTTGAGTATATGCAAAAGCTGAAGCTTAATGCCGCCGGCACCCGATTTGCCGATATATTCTGCGGTTTCCACCATCATTTTTTCAGTTTCATAAGGAAGCCCTATAATCATATGGGTTATAACATTCACACCGATTTTATTTAAGCTTCGGACGGCAGTATCATAACACGACAGAGGGTATCCGCGCCGTATATATTTTGCCGTTTCGCCGTGTATTGTTTGAAGCCCCAGCTCCACCCAAACCGGTTTTATACGGTTCAATCGTGCCAGCAAATCCAAAACCTCGGGCGGAAGACAGTCAGGGCGTGTGGCGATTGATAAAACCACCACTTCGGGGTGGGAGATTGCCTCGAAAAACACCTTTTCTAAATAATCAATGGGTGCATAAGTATTGGTGAAGCTTTGGAAATATGCAATAAATTTATCGGCTTTTGTTTTTGACTTAATTTTTGCTTTTGCTGTCTCTATTTGTTCGGTGATGCTCATTGTGACGGGAGCGGCAAAGCTTCCCGAACCGTCTTCACCGCAGAATATACAACCGCCTTTTCCCACGGTTCCGTCACGATTGGGACAGGTTGTAACCGCAGAGAGGGCTAATTTATAAACCTTAGTTCCGAATTTGTTTTTTAAATATTCGTTTAGAAAAATATACATATTGCCACTCCTCCTGAATATTCCGCCAAAGTTGAACACCCTGACCGTTTTGAATTGAACAGTGCGACCGCCCAAATTGAACAGTCAAACCGCC
>CAMCIX010000112.1 GCA_945875045.1 uncultured Clostridia bacterium
GAGGAGCCCGAAAGCAAGGCGGAGGTTGACTACGATTACGTCACCGCCCTCGAATACGGTATGCCCCCCACAGGCGGCTTAGGCTTCGGTATCGACCGCCTCGTAATGCTTCTCACCGACAGCGCCTCCATTAGGGACGTTCTCCTGTTCCCGACAATGAAGCCGATTGACTAATAACTTTCTATAAGTTGCTATATCTGAACTAAACAGGACTTATCTAAGGTGTTTAAGCCAAACCTTAAACCAATTTAAGCCGAAGTTAAGCCAAATCTAAATTTGAAATTATGCAAATTCAGGTGGATTGAGATAGCATACGATAAGTTCATACTAATAAAATATGTGAATACTGCCACCGGGTAGCTAATGTTAAGCATCCGATTACACATCGTTAGGTCTTTGATGATGTGTAGTCGGATGCTTTTTTGGAGGTATTATGAAGAAAACAGAACGGTTAAAAAATCACTTTACAAAATATGTTATAAACTCAAGCCCTCTTATTGACGAGAATAGCGCGTGCGCTTGCGGTTACCTCGTCAAGGGCAGGAATTTATTTTTCATTTTTCTCCGCCCTTTACCGTAATTCGCGGCACACGCGGCGAAATTCCGCATATGATTTCATAATTAATGGTACCGCACATATCCGCAAGCTCCTCGACAGGCAGTTCCTTGCCGAAAAGAATAACCTCGTCCCCCTGCTTTACGCCCGCTATATCCGAAACGTCAACCGACAGCTGATCCATACAGATTCTGCCGATTATATTCGCCCTTTTACCGTTTATAAGCACATAGCCCTTGTTTGAAAGCAGTCGCGGATAACCGTCGGCATAGCCCGCGGTGACGGTGGCGATTTTCATTTCCCTTTCAGCCGTAAAGGTTCTGCCGTAGCTTACGGTATCCCCTTTTTTAATTTTTTTAACCATTGAAACCACCGATTTCACGGTCATTACGGGTATAAAGTCCTCTTTTAGTGTGAGCGCGCTCGACGGGGTAAGTCCGTATAGTATAATACCCGGTCGGCATAAATCGAAGTGCTTGTCATTATCAAGACAAAAGGCGGCAGAGTTACAGCAATGGCGGTATTTGGGTTTAAGCCCCGCCTTCGCAAACTGCTCTACAGCGGCGGCAAAACGGCGGTACTGCCCGTCGGTAAAGCCGTCCTCCTCGGTCTCGGTACGGTCGGAGACCGCAAAATGGGTAAAAATTCCCTCGAATACAAAGCCCGAAAGCCTTGCGGCGGCTACCGCTTCCCCTATACCGCTTAACTCCTCATCACGGCAATCAAAGCCTAAACGGCTCATACCCGTGTCAAGCTTTATATGAATTTTCACCTTTACTCCGTCCGCGCAGGCTCTTCCCGAAAGGGCGCGGGCGTATTCGGGGGAATACACGCATTGGGAAATATCGTTTAAATAAAGCTGTGCCGCCATACTTACGGGGGTATAGCCCAAAATCAAAATCGGTCTGGTTATCCCACAGCCCCGAAGCGTAATAGCCTCCTCTATATTAGAGACGGCGAAAGCGTCCGCCCCGTGCTGTTCAAGGGTTGGGGCGACTATCCTTGCCGAATGACCGTAGGCGTCCGCCTTGACTACCGCCATAAGCTTAGCCCCCGCGGCTTCTTTTTTTATAATGTCAAAATTATGTACAAGGGCGTCGAGGTCAATCTCGGCCCAGGTTCTGTGAAGAAAATCCAAAATAAATTCCACCTTGAAAGTCTTTTAACAATATTATACCACTTATTTCAGTTTTTTCAATCGGTTATTCACTTTTCCCGCAAAAGGAATACAAACAAGGCTCAAAAGCACCCAAAGGCAGGAGTAGGGCATACAAACCTGACCGATTATGTTCATCGGCATTTTGCTGTAATCCCAGACGTTCCTCTTTAATATTATATTGAAGACAACGCCGAAAATAAACTCTATTGCGGTTATAAAACCGCTCCCGATAAGGCTTTTTACAAAAAGTCCCGCTTTTTTGAGCTTATCGCTCAATGTTCCGAAAAACATAAAGCATATTCCGCCCGCACCCAGCATTGACCAATGGGTATAACCGCGCCAGATTATTTCTATCAAGCCGTAGCCCACCGCCCCGATTGAAAAAAGCATAAATTTAATTTTTCCCGTTTGCATTTTTATCACCCTAAAGTATTATCGGTGAAAAAACGCGGGTCTATACAATAGAAAAAGCAGGATTTTTTCCTGCTTTTGTAAAAAGATTCTACCTTTTTCTTCCTGTTATTGCAATAAGGCGTATAAGCTGTGCCAAGGACACAAGCGCGGCGGCGACATAGGTCATTGCCGCGGCGGAAAGCACCCGCCTTGTGTATTTAATATCGTTATCGGTAAGCAGAACCCCGCCGTCTCTAAGCGCGTTTACCGCTCGGCGGGAGGCGTTAAATTCAACGGGCAGGGTTATAAGCTGAAAAATAAAGGCGCCGCAGAAGAAGATAACACCCAGCTTTACCAAAAAATAGAAATTAAAAATAAGACCGATAATTAAAAGTGGCAAAGAAAGCTGTGAGCCTAAATTGCATACGGGCAGTATGACCGAGCGCAGTTTTATAGGGAAATAGCCCTTTGCGTACTGTACGGCGTGACCCGCCTCATGGGCGGCTACTCCCACCGCGGAAATGCTAAAGGAATTGCAAACCGATTCCGAAAGCCTTATAGTATTTGTGCGCGGGTCGTAGTGGTCGGTAAGCTTGCCCGAAACCCGCTCGATTTTAACGCCGTAAACGCCGTTTAATTCAAGCACTCTGCGCGCCGCGTCGGCTCCGTTTATATCGGTGCGGTAGGCGGAATATTTTGAAAAGGTGGTTTTTACCTTTATCTGCGACCATATCGCAATAATAATCGCGGGAACTACAAGGTAAAGGTAAAGCGAATCAAAGCCGTAGTAATATAATCCTCCCAAAAGGTATCACTCCATAATAATTTCAGATAGTATTATTATATACCCTAAACGTCATTTTTTTAAACGTTAAAGCGGAAGAGTACAATATCCCCGTCCTTCATAACGTATTCCTTGCCCTCGCTTCTGACAAGTCCCTTTTCCTTTGCGGTGACCATATTGCCGCCGCATTCATTTATAAACTCGTCAAAGCCGATAACCTCTGCTCGAATAAAGCCGCGTTCAAAATCTGAATGGATTTTTCCCGCCGCCTGAGGAGCCTTTGTTCCCTCCTTAATCGTCCAGGCGCGCACCTCGGGCTTGCCGGCGGTAAGGTAGGAAATAAGCCCTAAAAGGTGGTAGCACTTTTGAATCATACGGTCAAGTCCCGAGCGCTCAAGCCCTAATTCTTCAAGGAACATTTCCTTTTCTTCTTCACTAAGCCCCGAAATCTCCGCCTCAAGCGCGGCGCAGATAGGCAAAATTTCCGCCTTTTCCTTTTCGGCGACAGCCTTTACCGCGTTGTAATTTTTATTTGCTTCAATACCGCCCGAAAAATCGTCCTCGCTCATATTGCAGGCATAAATAACCGGCTTTGCCGACAAAAGCGGAGTGTCGTCAAGCACCGCCTGCTCGGTCTCGTCGTTAATTTCCACCGAGCGCGCGGGCAGCCCCTGCTCAAGGTGCGCGGAAAGACGTTTTAAAAAGTCAACCTCGCCCTGAAGCTTTTTGTCCCCCTTAAGCGCCTTTTGGGTGCGGTCAAGACGGCGCCCGACCGTCTCCATATCCGAGAAAATAAGCTCAAGGTTAATAGTCTCAATATCCCTTAAGGGGTCAACCGAGCCCTCAACGTGAATAATATCGTCGCTTTCAAAGCAACGCACAACGTGAACTATCGCGTCCACCTCGCGGATATTTGAAAGGAACTTGTTACCTAAGCCCTCCCCCTTTGACGCGCCCTTTACAAGACCCGCTATGTCCACAAACTCAATCACCGCGGGGGTGAATTTATCGGGCTGATAAATTTCCGCTAATTTTTCGAGCCTTTCATCGGGAACGCTTACCATTCCCACATTCGGTTCAATCGTGCAAAACGGGTAATTCGCCGACTGCGCTCCTGCGTTTGTTATTGCGTTAAAAAGGGTTGATTTTCCGACATTCGGAAGTCCCACCATACCAAGCTTCATTGCTACCGTCCTTTATTAAATAATTTCATTCCAAACAATAATTATAAACCCTTGTCACGATATTATCAAGGGGAAATTTTGCGCTTTCCGTTCCTTAAAATTTTCTGCCCTCAAGATAAAAGCGCTTATCATCGGCACAGCCCATCGAAAAGGTCTTGCGCGGGAGGGAGCCGTTTTGCCTTACAGCCTCGAAAAGCTCGTCCTTTCGCATACCGTCAAAAATAAATCCAAGCGTGTTTTCCGCTTTTGAAAGCTCCCTTACAGAGGTTTCGCCGTGTATGTAATCGATAGAGGCTTGCCTGTTCTGCTTTAAATATCCGTCAAGATAGGTCTGCAATGTGCCTACCGCTAACTTTGCGGCGGGCTTAACCGAAATTTCACGCTCCTTTTCACCGTAAACGCAGGTGAATTTTTGCGCGTCCTCTCCCCTATACTCGCCGCCTAAGGAGCTTAAAAAGCCGTTAATAACCTCCTCGGGGTCAACTCCGAAGAGAAGGCGGTAAATCGGCTCAAATTCAAGCGAGTCATCGTAAATATTCACAACCTCCGCCAATGCATAGCGGGTGCTTTCGGTTTTATTAAGCCTGTAGCATTCCTTTGCGGCGGCAAGGGAATGGTTTCCGTCGCCTACTGCGAAAAGCAGCTTATCATCATCCTTTTCAATTAGCGAATTAAGCCTTTTCTGTATTTCCTCGGCGGTTTTTCCGCTTGCCCGTCTGCCCTTAATATGCCCCGCATTTTGCATTAAATCAAAATCGTAAAGCGTCTCTTCGCTTTCCAAAGCCTTTCCGAGCGGCTCGATAACCGAACGCTCGGGATCGTCTATTAAAAGCATTATATGCGGTATTTCCATAGGTGCGCCGCGCCTTATTTCAACCCGCGGGGGAATACGCTCCGCCACGGTTTCCTCGGTAGCCCTTATAAGCGCGTGACTTCCGCTTTCGTAGCTGTAATTTTCCAAATCAATAAGCCCTACTATGCCTCGCCTAAGCTTGCCGTTTGCAAGCCTGCGTTCAACATAGACAAATGTGTTCTCGTATGTATTAAAAACATCTCCGTCAAGGTATTCCTGCATATTTGCATTGATTTCGGCGGTTCGTTTGCTATTGTCACCGCTTAAATAAACCTCGGGAAAGACAATTTTTAAGGCGGAGGGCTCGTCTCCGACAAATTCCTCAACCCTTTTCCAGTAATCAGGCTCGCTCGTATACTGGTCACAGGCTATTACCGACCATTTTTCAGGTTCGCGCTTAGGTAAAAGAATATTTGCGGGTAAAAATAAATTTTTGTTCATAGCTTTACTCCCTGATATTATTAAACGCGCCCTCATAATAAGGTATGAGGGCGGCTTTTTTTACTTATAATATGAAAACTCGACAGCGGATATAGAATCCTCGGTGGGGTTTATATAAACCGTTATACCGTTTCTCCTATCCTTTTCGGAGATAAAATAATCAAGGTAATAATTATCCTCCGAAACACCGTAAAAATGCGAGGGCGTACCCAAGGTATCTATTATATCGGTAATCGCCATTTTATTGTTGATTCCGTTAACATTAAATTCATTATATGACTCGGGCGAGGTGTAAAAATCGTTTTCAATTCTGAATTTAACAATACTGCATTTCTTAAGCATTACAGAGCTGTTGGAGGAATTAAAAAAGGTTGCTTTAATTATTACGTTTTCCTTTTCAAAAAACGCCTCTACCGAATCGCAGGCGTATATAAGCGATTCGGAATCGTACGGACCGCTTTCAACCAACTGCCAGCCCTTTTTGTTAAGTGCCGAAAGGTTGGTAGGCACTTCAAATTCATCCCCCGCAAAGCTTACGTTGAATTTGAACTTTTTGCCGAGGTAAACCTCAGAATCTGTCTCTTATACACATCTCCGAGCCCACGAGACCTCTCTACATCT
>CAMCIX010000113.1 GCA_945875045.1 uncultured Clostridia bacterium
GGTTGGGGTTACCACCCGGAAGCCAATTAATTTGTACCGTATCGCCATCCCCATCCACTGCTTCATTTCCCCATTCCGTATCCTGACTTGCCCTAGGAAAATACAAATTATAATTCTCCATATAGCTCTTCTTGACTAATATGATATACGCCGCTTGATTTTCAGTTTTATACACGAAAAAATTATTATCAGAGGGTTTTTTTGCTCGGATGACCTGAAATCTTCCGCTACGCAATTGGATAACGTATGCGATCCAACTACTATAATCGAAATTATCCGCCCCATCAACTACCACTAAATAATTTTCGATGCTGAAGACATGGTTAGGATGAAAAGTTTCATTAAGCTTTTGCAGCCACGGACTGAGCAGGATGACATTGGGGTTTCCTTCAAAAGTGTTATAGGCATCTATCGGATAAATATTTTTCTCCGGCGGGACAAACGTGTTTTCATTCACTGCCGTATTGGAAGTGGAAACATTATTTTCTATGGTAACGGCGGGAAGGATCAAAGCGTAGACCGTGCAGAACACCACCACGCAGGCAAGGCAGGTCATAACCCTATACCACCGTTTTTTCCATTGGCGCGTCTTAGTATATTTTTCTGCGCCTTGCGGAGCTTCTCTCTTCATATCCCGATCACCATCTTTCCAATACAATCTTCCGAAGCCCGGCAGTTGCCGGACGCGGAAGACAATTTTTCTCAATATCCCGATTGATTCAAAAACAAATTTGGGAATAATCTAAAATAGATAAATCGCATTTGCTATACGTTCTGCAAGCTTAAATTTTCTCCTCGGATGAATATCAGCACTTTCACATATATCTCGGCAGATAACCGATTTTACATAAGGCTCTTTATCTTGGATTTCCACCTGCGCGCGCTGTATTTCGTGCCATGCGCTACCGTTGCGATCATCGTTATCGGCTATCTGTACTACAACAAAGGGCAGTCTTTCATCTTTAAATTCCATACGCCAGGAATTAATCAGCGCAGAAAGCATTTCACCGCATATTTCGCTTTCCTTATCGGTGTAGTTGCTTTCTCCCTGATACCAAACCACTCCTGAGGCAGAAAACGGGATTATGCGCTTTGTTTGAAAATCAAAGAGAAAAGAATGTTCTTTATTCCAAATAAACTGATTATCAAAGCATTCTGTTATTGGAATATTAAAAGCTTGGTTTTTAAAAACATAATCCGGCAAATAGCTTTGTATGTCCGCCGCGCCCTGATAACAGGTTATTAACCCCACAGCATGATGGGTTTTTTCTTGAAGCATCATTCCAACCATATATCCGAGGCTTGACCAATCTCCGACGTTATCCTTTTCAGCTATTACCCAACCGTCCTGTGGGAAGAATTTTTCCCCGCCGTCGGGACGTTCGGAAGAAAAAAGTCTTAGCAAATTATTATTTTTGTATAGTTAACATTATTCATCGGCGAAGCTTCACCGTCATAAACCGCAAATCCTCTGCCGCTGAAATATATCGTTACCTTATCTGCATATCCGCCGTTCAGGTCGGCGTTTATCATCTGACCCGCCGACTGGGAACGGAAGCTTAAAGAAACAGCCTGTTCTTTATCGTCAAATAAAATAGCGGAAAAATCAGTTTCAAAGTTTTCAAGAACCGCTTCGTATCCATCGTTGGTCTTTGTAACAAGGGACATTGTCTGCTTTAAAAGTATATGATCTTTAGCATATTCTCCAACATTTTGGTATGCCAATAGCCTGTATCCGTTCGCAATATACATCGCGCCGTAATATCCGTCGCCGATTCCGGATTCAACATGACGACTGTAAAACTCAGGAGCCTTTGCAAATTTGCGAGTTCCGCTAACATTTTGATCGAAATATACATTGAAAAGGGTACTTAGTTGACCCGCGGCTATCTGAGCGCCCGTCGTATATCCGAGCCATGCGTTTTCATCACCGTTGCGCTTATTGTAGTCAAAGCAATATTCGTCATCGCTGTTTCTGAAATAGTACTGACCCCACCAGCCGCCGTCGGGACCATCTGCACTTTCCTCGCAAACATACTTTGTGTGGAAACAGGAATATATCATAGCGTTCATTCCGAATCCATATCCGTTTGAATAATCGCTAAAATCGCAAACCTTTCCGTTATCATCAAGCCGCGTAACCTTTATATTGCCGTACTTTGCACCCGCGTTGGAGCCTGTTAAAGCAAAATAGCCGCCGACAGAGCCTTCGGAAATTGCAATCGAATCCGACTCATATGAGCTGATTTCAGTATCACCGTCCAAAATAGAAAGCTTGAGCTTTTGTCCGATAACCGAAACGCTTAAATGGTATTCCTTGCCCCTCGAAAGCTTAAGCCGCTTACCCGATTTATCCTTAAGCATACCGTTGTAGGTAGGAGTATCCCACCAAGCGTTCGCTTTAAGGAGGAGGTTACCGTTTGGATCAAAGCTAAGAATTGACTGATTTCCGTCAACAACACTTCCTGCGCTCTTTGCACGGAAAATAATTGCAAGACTGTCGCTTCCATCTGCTACTGCATCGCTTGCTTCATGGAACATAAAGTCGGTTTCAAATTTGAAATTATTAAGTACGGCGAATTTTGAAGGAGTATTGTCGCGCAGATAAAGTAGGTTAGCCTGTCTGAAAAGAGTGGCGTCACCACCCGAATATGCAGTACAATAAATCTATTTGCCGTCAATCGTCCAGGTCGGTATACCCTTTTCGGCTAATTTTCCGCAGCCGTCCATATCAAATCTCGTGTGGGCGCCTGTATCGGGAAAAACATTTCCGTCAATCAGATATCCGTTCACTCCGTTACGTTCAAAGTACTGAAGCTTCTCGGCTGTTTCGGGATAGTGCTGAAAGCAGTAGAACAAGAACTTATTTTTCAGATACTCTGCTTCAGGCGAATCCTCATCTGACACTGCACCGCCTTTAAGGTCTGAAAAATCCGCCTCAAAGGAATAGCGCTCGGTCTCTGCAAACGGTATAATGCCGGATATGTAGGTTATACCTAACAAAATGCTGAAGCAGAGCAAAATCGAGCACAGTGATTTTGGAATTTTTCGCATTTCCATATTTTTCCCCTTTCTTTGCTTAAACATTGTTATCAATTTGACCAAAATGCTTAAACAGAAAATTATTTTTCGTGTAAATTATAACATACAAATCATTCGCATTTCCATAAATATATGTGCTTGTTCTTTAACGATATTGACTTATAAAGACTAAATTACATATTTTTCCTGCCCGATTCTTCAAATAATGGTACTTTTTTGCTTGACGAAACGAATAAATAAGCATATAATAATGTCATTCTAATAAATGAGGCTGATTTTATGATTTTGAAAAACCTACAGGAAACCGAAGAAGTAGCCTACGGTGAATATCTTGTAAGAAGTATTTATAATGTATCAGATCATAGAAATCTTGTATTTTCGCCGCATTGGCATGAGTACTGTGAAATACTGTTGATTTATTCAGGCTATTTGGATATACTCTCGGGCAACAAATGTTTTAGAGCCGTACCAGGCGATTTGGTTCTTTTCTCCGCCCGCGAGCTTCACTCCGGAATTTCGGATATTAACGGTTGCGTTTACCGTGCAATTCAGTTTAAATGGAATGAAATTCTAAACTCATCTGCCGCAGAAAAAAGACTCCTTGAGGCTTTAAATAAAGGAATCTACAAAATCACATCTACGATTCATAATAATAAAGTGTTTGAGCTTTTCAACAAAATTATTAACATATGCAATGGGGACAAAGTATCACGACCACTGGCAGAGCGAGCTGTTTTATGCGAATTTTTGACATATCTGTTTGATAATTATTTGGAACAGCATTATGCCGTTTCAAAGTCAAACGACAGGTTTGATGATATTTTGCAATACATTAACGAAAACTACTGTTTGAATATAACTACAGAGGAAATCGCGAAAAAATTTTCATACAATAAGTCCTATTTTTGCAGAATGTTTAAGCAAAAAATGCAGCTTTCACCAATCGATTATATTAATCTCTGCAGAATCGAACGTGCTCAGGCATTAATACGTCAAAACGAATTAAATCTAAGTGAAATTGCCTTACAGTGCGGTTATAACAGCGATACATATTTTTCCACAACATTTAAAAAGATCGTCGGAATGTCCCCTAAAGACTGGAAGGCTCAGTATTTTAAAAATAATGCATCGGACCGATTATAATTAGAAAATAAATGGTTCTTTATCGGTTTCTATTCACTTCTCTTTGTCTATTTAAGCGTGAAACAGAGGAAATGTATTACGACAAGCTTGCAGACGACGCCGATGTTAACATCGAAGCCTACGAGGAGCGCATACGGCACTTTATCGACAACAGCTGCGATTCTGCCGCTGTAATCGAACGCCGGCTTAAGAAAATCGAGGCGCTGAAGCTCAAAAAATCTATCTACGAACAGGTACTTAAACGCCGGCTTGACGACCTCGACCGCGACTTTGCTCTTTTACAGACGCAGTCGCAGGAGCTGTCGGTCAGAGCCGGAAAGAACCAAATCAAAATGCCATTAGCGGCATAAAAAAACAGCACCGTCTGCCCTATCATGGGTAGGCGGTGTCGTGTTTGTCAATTTTCAACCTTTAAAAGGAAAAATGACAGACCGTATCACACCCAAATCACAAAAAGAGACACCCGCCGAAATTTAGCGAATGTCTCTTTTTTTCCTTATTTACTTGGGTTTGTAGATAATTTCAATTACTTGAAATAACGACCTAAAAGACCCTCAAATGCCTTACCGTGACGAGCCTCGTCGCGTGCCATCTCGTGTACGGTATCGTGGATAGCGTCGAGGTTGAGCTCCTTAGCGAGCTTAGCAAGCTCGGTCTTGCCAAGGGTAGCGCCGTTTTCGGCGTCAACGCGCATCTCAAGATTCTTCTTGGTGCTGTCGGTTACGACCTCGCCGAGCATCTCTGCAAACTTAGCGGCGTGTTCAGCCTCTTCATAAGCCGCTTTTTCCCAGTAAAGACCGATTTCGGGATAGCCCTCGCGGTGAGCAACTCTTGCCATAGCAAGGTACATACCTACCTCACAGCACTCGCCGTTGAAGTTCTCGCGAAGACCGTCGATTATTCTCTGGTCAACACCCTTAGCAATGCCTACAACGTGCTCGGCAGCCCAGGTCTTTTCAGTAGCCTGCTCGGCAAACTTTGAAGCGGGAGCGTGGCAGATGGGGCACTCCTCGGGAGCGGATTCGCCCTCGTAAACATAACCGCAGACAAGACATACATACTTTTTCATTTTAATTTCCTCCGTTAAGTTAATTTTTTTCTTTTGTATTACATTCACCGCACACACCGCTTACAATGTAAACCGAGGAGTCGGGAGTGAAACCCCGGCTTTGCGCCGTTTCGGCAAAATAATCGGTTTCAAGCGGCAGGTCGGTAATTTTCCCGCAGAGCTTGCAATGAAGATGCAGGTGCGGAGAATTATTACCGTCGAAACGCTCATAACCGTCGCCTACCGAAACCGAAAGCACCTTGCCCGCCGCGCTTAAGGCGGCGAGATTTCGGTATACCGTGCCGAGACTAATGTTCGGTATCGTTTCACGAACCCGATCGTACACCTGATTCGCAGTAGGGTGAGTATCGGTCGAACATAATACTTTAAGAATTGCTTCACGCTGACGTGAGTATTTTTTCATATAATCACCCAAATCAGTAATGATTACTATTTTATTATACCCGCTTTTTTTATTTTGTCAAGAACTTTTTTTAAAAACTTGACATTTTTTTATCAATGTTTTATTATTAAATAGGAAATAAAGATAGAAGAGTGATTTAATGAGCAATAACATAATATCCGATTCGGTTATAAAGCGTTTGCCGCGATATTATAGGTTTTTAGGGGAGCTTAAGGCAACGGGTCTCACCAGAATTTCCTCGCGGGAGCTGTCTGAACGAATGGGACTTACCGCAAGTCAGATAAGGCAGGATCTTAATTGCTTCGGAG
>CAMCIX010000114.1 GCA_945875045.1 uncultured Clostridia bacterium
ACACACTGCATATCGTCGGCAGCGTCAGATGTGTATAAGAGACAGCCTTTAAAGCGCGTATACCGTGGCTTATGCTCCTTATGATTTCGGCAACCTTTACGGGCGCGATTATTTCAAGCTTTGAAAGCAAGCTCACGATTTTTCCCGCACTTATCGCCTTTATTCCTATGCTTATGGATACGGGCGGAAACTCGGGCAGTCAGTCCTCGGTTACGATTATCCGCGGTATTTCGCTCGGTGATATTGAATTCAGTGATATTTTTAAGGTAATCTGGAAAGAGGTGAGGGTTGCTCTCTGCTGCAGCACCGCGCTGGCGGCGGTTAATTTTATAAAGCTGTGGCTGGTTGATTATATTATGCTCCGCACCTTTGACCCGGGTAAGCAAATACCCGAAATAGCCGTTGTTTGCATAACGCTGTTTTGTACGGTTATTGTAGCCAAGTTTATAGGTTGTGTACTTCCGATTCTTGCTAAAAAGATTGGCTTCGACCCCGCGGTTATGGCAAGTCCCTTTATTACAACGATAGTAGACGCGATTTCGCTCTTTATTTATTTCAGAATTGCAATACTGCTTTTAGGGATTTAGCTGTTTTACGAAAAAAATCAAAAAAATTAAAATTAGGGCTTGATTTTATCAGTAAAGTGTGGTATTATACTATGGCGGTCGGAAAACAGACCGCAATGCGCTGATAGCTCAGCTGGATAGAGCGTCTGGCTACGGACCAGAAGGTCGGGAGTTCGAATCTTCTTCAGCGCGCCAGTCGAGTGCCTCGACACGCAGACGCGTGGTTGAGGCGCTTTTTTTATAGCTTTCAATTATTCATCATTCATTAAATAGGATTCGTTGCGGACAATCGGAGGACGCCGGTACGGATTTAGATGTTAGATTTTAGACGTTAGACATTAGATCGGAAGGCATAAATGCCTTCCCTACGTTAAAAAATATAAGGAATTTTAATAGAATAGGAGAGGTTTAAATGAATAAGGATTTAACCACGGGGAAAACCTCGTCGGTGCTTTGGAGATTCTGTCTGCCCTTGTTCGGCAGTATAATTTTTCAACAGCTTTACAACATTGCCGACAGCTTTGTTGCGGGGAAATTTATCGGCGAAAACGCTCTGGCGGCTGTCGGTAACAGCTATGAAATCACCCTTATTTTTATAGCCTTTGCCTTCGGCTGTAATATCGGCTGTTCGGTTATAGCGGCTCAGCTTTTCGGTAGTAAGAATTACCGTGAAATGAAAACCGCGGTGTATACCACCCTTATAGCGGGCGGCGTGCTTTGCGCTGTTTTGGTGGCGGCGGGCGCGCTTTTCTGCACCGATTTATTAAAGCTTATACATACTCCCGAAAACGTACTCGCCGATTCAAGGCTTTATCTTGATATTTACATTTTAGGACTTCCGTTCGTGTTCTATTACAATATAGCGACGGGCATTTTTTCGGCGCTCGGCGATTCTAAAACGCCTTTTATTTTTCTTGCCTGCTCGTCGGTTTCCAATATCGGTATGGATATTCTTTTTGTTACCGCCTTTAAAATGGGGGTGGCGGGGGTTGCTTGGGCAACCTTTTTGTGTCAGGGAGTAAGCTGTTTACTGGCGATTACGGTTGTTTTCAGGCGGTTTTCAAAAATCGAGACCAACGAAAAGCCTAAGATATTTTCTCGGAGTTTGCTCGGTAAAATTATGCTTATTGCAGTTCCCAGCATTTTACAGCAGAGCTTTGTATCGGTAGGAAATATAATTATTCAGGGCATTATAAATTCCTTCGGCGCGGCGGTCATGGCGGGATATTCCGCCTCGATTAAGCTTAACAATCTTGTTATAACCTCCCTTTCCACGGTCGGAAACGGGATTTCCAATTTTACCGCTCAAAACCTCGGGGCGGGGAAGTACCACAGAATAAAGGAGGGCTGGCGCTCGGGTCTTACCCTCGTTTGGGTTATCGCTGTTCCGCTCTCAATTATCTATTTTTTTGCGAGCCAATATCTTGTATATATATTCCTCAACAATCCTACGGGAACCGCAACTAAGGTCGGCGTGGATATTCTTAAAATAATTTCGCCGTTTTATATTTTTGTCGCCGCAAAGCTTGCAACCGACGGCGTGTTAAGGGGACTCGGCAAAATGAACCGATTTATGGCGGCTACATTTTCAGACCTCGCGCTTAGGGTTGTACTTGCCTTTGTGCTTTCAAAACCCTTAGGCGCTACGGGCATCTGGCTTGCCTGGCCGATAGGCTGGGTTGCCGCCACCGTTTTATCCCTTGTTTTCTATAAAACATTAAAACTTGAGAAGACCTTAAAAGCGGGGAAATAAAAAATTGCGTTAAATTTTTGTCATTTTTTTAACATTAACACTTGTCTTTTTGTGAGTGATTTGTTATAATACAAATGTATGGTCGAATTTTGTAAATACGGCTAAAACAGCACGGTGAATTATCGCCGCGCCGAAGGAAGGAGTACATATATGAACTATTCAAAAGAAGTAGAAAACATGTGTCCCTTAGCAAAGGGCGCATACCACGGTCCCGCTCCGATTCCCGAGGAGGGCAAATGGGTTCAGGCTAAGGAAGTTAAGGACATTTCGGGTCTTACCCACGGTATCGGCTGGTGCGCTCCCCAGCAGGGTGCCTGCAAGCTTACCCTTAACGTTAAGGACGGCGTTATTGAGGAAGCTTTGGTTGAGACCATCGGCTGCTCGGGTATGACCCATTCTGCGGCTATGGCTTCCGAAATTCTTATCGGCAAGACCATTCTTGAAGCCCTCAACACCGACCTTGTATGCGACGCTATCAACACCGCTATGCGTGAGCTTTTCCTCCAGATCGTTTACGGTCGTACACAGACCGCGTTCTCAGAGGGCGGACTGCCTATCGGCGCGGGTCTTGAGGATCTCGGTAAGGGTCTCCGCTCACAGACGGGTACAACCTACGCCACAAAGGTTAAGGGTCCCCGCTACTTAGAGCTTGCCGAGGGCTATATCACCAAGGTTGCCGTTGATGAAAACGACACTATTATCGGCTACAAGTTCGTTCATCTCGGAAAGATGATGGATATGATTAAAAAGGGTATGGACGCTAACGAGGCTTTACAAAAGGCAAGCGGCCAGTACGGACGTGTTGATGACGCTGCTAAGCTTATCGACCCGCGCGAAGAATAAGAGGGAGGTAAACTTATTATGGCTTTATTTGAGAGTTACGAAAGAAGAATTGACCAAATCAACGCCGAGCTTGCAAAGCACGGTATTTCCTCTATTGAAGAGGCTAAGGAAATCTGCGACAAGGCGGGCGTTGACGCTTACAATATCGTTAAGGGTATTCAGCCCATCTGCTTTGAGAACGCTTGCTGGGCTTACACCGTTGGTTGCGCTATCGCGCTTAAGGACGGTGTTGCAAGCGCCGCCGAGGCTTCCGAAAAAATCGGTCTCGGTCTTCAGTCCTTCTGTATTCCCGGCTCTGTTGCCGACGACCGCAAGGTAGGCTTAGGTCACGGCAACCTCGGCGCAATGCTTTTACGCGACGAGACCAAGTGCTTCGCTTTCTTGGCGGGTCACGAGTCATTTGCCGCGGCTGAGGGCGCTATCGGTCTTGCAAAGAGCGCAAACAAGGCGCGTAAGGAACCCCTCCGCGTTATCCTTAACGGTCTCGGAAAGGACGCCGCTAAGATTATTTCCCGTATCAACGGCTTTACCTATGTTCAGACCAAGTTTGACTATTATACCGGCAAGCTTGAAATCGTTGAGGAAATCGCTTATTCCAACGGCGAGCGCGCTAAGGTTCGCTGCTACGGTGCAGACGACGTTCGCGAGGGCGTTGCCATAATGCATCACGAGGGCGTTGACGTTTCCATCACAGGAAACTCCACCAACCCGACCCGTTTCCAGCATCCTGTTGCAGGCACCTACAAGAAAGAGTGCATTGAGCAGGGCAAGAAGTACTTCTCTGTAGCTTCGGGCGGCGGTACAGGCCGTACCCTCCACCCCGACAATATGGCGGCGGGCCCCGCTTCCTACGGTATGACCGATACTATGGGTCGTATGCACTCCGACGCACAGTTCGCAGGCTCCTCCTCCGTTCCCGCTCACGTTGAGATGATGGGACTTATCGGAATGGGCAACAACCCGATGGTTGGCGCTACTGTTGCTTGCGCGGTTGCGGTTTACGAGGCGCTTAGCAAATAATTTTCGCTTTTAAAAGCTGTATTTTAATCGGACGTATTATCTGAGCTTTTTCGGATAATACGCCTGATTTTTTTGTAAAAATTAAACTTTTTTCGACATAATACTTCTTTTGCTTGATGTTTGCAGTAGATTAGTGTATAATAAAAAATATATTGTATATACTACTATTCGAAAAGAGATTTACATATGTTAAAAAAATTTGAATCTACTCTGATTTTTGCAATGAAGCTCTTGATGTTTTTAGTTTGTGCCGCCGTTTTCTTTTTGGCTTTCGGCGAAAAGTATCACTTTATGATTATCCCGACCAGAACCTCCCTTATTACGTTCGGGGTATTTGCCATTGTTTATATGACGATGAATATAATATACGGCGGCTTTGATATAGGCAAGCGCAAAAGCAAGCCCATAATTTATTCGCTTATTTTAGCGGTCTTTTTCACGGATATTGCGGCGCATTTCTTTATGTGCGTAATGAACGTGACTGTTGTTCATAACGGGAAATTTGTTTACGATTATCCGCTGTTGCTTTTGATGGTTTACGTTATACAGGTATTCCTTATTATTGTAATGACCTACGGCGGCAACCATCTTTATTTTTCCGTAAAGAAGCCTGAGGACTGCATTGTAATAGCCAGGAGAGGGGAGCATACCGAGGATTTTGTCTCCAAGGTTGGCAGATATAAAAAGCAGTATAATATTAAGAAAATAGTAAATATTGACGATCCGGGTTTATTTAAAGAAATAGACGCCGCAAATTCTGTTTTCTTTTATAATCTCTCGGTTTCCGAACGGAATGCCTTGGTTGAGTACTGTTATCATTTCAGAAAAAATGTTTATTACAGCGTCGAGCTATCGGATATTGTGGCGCTAAGCGGCAGTAGGGTATATTTTGACGATAAATCTATGATATATGCGCCCGTTAAGGGATTGACCTTTGAACAGAGAATTATTAAGCGCCTTATGGATTTGGCTATCGCAGGCTTAGGTCTGTTGATTTCTTCCCCGATATTCCTTTTTACCGCACTTTTTATTAAGCTTGAGGACGGCGGCCCCGTCTTTTACAAGCAGGAGCGCGCCACCTACGCGGGACGGGTTTTTAACGTTATAAAATTCCGTTCAATGAAGCAGGAGGACGGCTCGATTCATCGCTCGGTTACCAAAAATGACGACAGAATAACCAAAGTCGGAAAGTTTATAAGAAAATTCAGAATAGACGAGCTTCCGCAGCTTATTAACGTAATTAAAAGCGATATGAGCATTGTGGGTCCAAGACCCGAAATGCTTGAAAACGTCCAAAAATATACAAAAGAGCTTCCGCAGTTTGCCTACCGTGAGCGTGCAAAGGCGGGACTTACGGGAATGGCGCAAATTTACGGGAAATACAACACCTCGCCTAAGGACAAGCTTATCTTAGACCTTGCTTATATCAATCAGTACAGCGTTTGGCTTGACGTTAAGCTGATTTTCAGAACCCTGCTTGTTCTGCTTACGCCCGATAAAAGCACCGAGGCTTTTGAAGACAACGATTCCGAGGATAATACAGATACGGGGCTATAAAAAAACAAATTGGGGTTTGCAGCAATATCAAATAAAATTTTCAAATGTTTGGCGGGGACTTGTCTCCCGCCGTTTGTCTAATGCCTAACATCTAAATTGCGGAACGGATAAATCCGTTCCCTACGTTAAAAGTTTTACGTGATAACGTAGCTGTCTCTTATACACATCTGACGCTGCCGACGATATGCAGTGTGTAG
>CAMCIX010000115.1 GCA_945875045.1 uncultured Clostridia bacterium
CTTAAATAATACATATCGGGAAGTAAAAGTTAGGGAGAGAACCAATGAAATTTAAGGTTGAACATTTATCAAAAAGCTTCGGCGAAAAACGGGTACTTAACGACATTGATTTTACCTTTGAACAGGGGAAGATTTACGGGCTCTTAGGCAGAAACGGTGCGGGTAAAACCACCCTTTTCAACTGCTTTAACAGCGATATAAAATATGATGCGGGAATGCTCTTTTTCGAGACCGAGGAGGGCCTGCGCGAGCCTGTACCCGAGGACATAGGCTACGTGCTGTCAACCCCCACCGTTCCCGAATTTATGACCGGCAGGGAGTTCCTTAAATTCTTTTTGGAGATAAACGAGGACAGAATTGCAAGCCCTAAAACAATCGACGAATACTTCGATTTTATGAGCATCGAGCCACAGGACAGGAACAAGCTTTTAAAGGACTATTCCCACGGAATGAAGAATAAAATGCAGATGCTTATTAATATTATCGCACAGCCGAATTTGTTACTGCTTGACGAGCCGCTGACCTCCCTTGACGTGGTGGTTGCCGAGGAAATGAAGCAGATACTTCGCTCGGCTAAAAATGACCGTATTATTATTTTTTCCACACATATATTGGATTTGGCTCTGGATTTGTGCGATGAAATTGTGCTTTTAAGTCACGGCGAGCTGGAGGTTGTAGATAAATCAAACCTTGGAAGCGATGAATTTAAGGAAAAGATAATCGCGGCTTTAAAGGAGGACGGCAATGCTTAAGACCTTAAAGCTGTCACTCGCTCTTGAAAATACATACCGCGTTAACGGCATAATCTACGCCATAAAGCAGATACCCTTAATTAAAAAAATCATTCCCGACACCATTTACAGCGAGGGCGTGTTTAAGGTATTCGGTAATGTTATTTCCGCTATTTGGACGGTTTTATCAACCTTCATCGGTAAGCTGTTTTATTTTCTTATGATGATTTTCATTATAGCGGGAATTTGCAATGTGCCTGAAAATGCGGGCGCTCCCTTCTTTTTGCAGCTGCTTTTTGTGCTAACGGTGATAGGCGCGTTTATGAACACCCTTATGTTCGACCCGTCAAAGGATAAGTATTACGCTATAATTCTTCTCGGTATGGACGCGCGGCGTTACACCCTTGCCAATTACGCCTTCAGCCTTTTAAGGCTTATGCTCGGATTCACCCTTGCCGCTTTAATTTTCGGGCTTATGATGGGGCTTAATGTGTGGGAGTGCCTGCTGGTTCCGTTTTTTGTTGCGGGAATGAAGATAAGCTTTGCCGCGTATGAGCTTAGAAGGTACGAAAAAAGCAGCTCTGTCAAAAACGATAGCAAGCTCGCCGCACTAAAATTGATAGCAATGTTACTTTTGCTCGGGGTTGCATACGCTCCGCCCGCGTTAGGTTATATTTTGCCCGAATCGGTATCCGTGGTCTTAATGTGCCTTACGGTGCTTGCGGGCGCGCTTTCGGTTAAGAAAATAATTACCTTTAAAAGCTACCGCGCGATGTATAAGGAGCTTTTGACCGACGCACTTACAGTACAAATGGATAAGAGCGCGCAGGTTAAGCTCCAAAAGGAGCAAGCCCGCAAAAATATCAGCGCGGACGGCGGGATTACAAGCAGTAAAAAGGGCTTTGAATTTTTAAACGAGCTTTTTGTAAAACGGCATAGGAAAATCCTTTGGCGGTCTGCCGAGCGAATAACGCTTGTGGTGCTTGTACTTATAGCGGCGGTGCTTATGCTTTTTAAATATGTACCCGAATCAAAATCCGATGTCAACGGTGCGATGATGAATTTGCTGCCCGCCTTCTTTTTTTTAATGTATGCTCTCAACCGCGGTATCGGTTTTACTCAGGCGCTTTTTATCAACTGCGATTTAAGCCTTTTAACCTATTCCTTTTATAAACAGCCGAAATGTATTTTAAAGCTCTTTCAGATTCGTCTGCGGGAGATTGTTAAGGTAAATCTTCTGCCCGCCGCGGCAATCGGCGGGGGACTGGCGTTATTGCTATATGTATCGGGCGGAACGGATAATCCGCTTAACTATGCGGTTTTGTTTGTATCCGTCGTGTGTATGAGCGTCTTCTTTTCGGTGCATAATCTTATGCTTTATTATCTCCTACAGCCCTATAACGCGGGTACGGAGCTTAAAAGCGGCACATATAAGCTTGCTATGACGGCTACATATATAGTATCCTATGTTTTAATGCAGTTAAGATTTCCCACCCTTATATTCGGCGCGGTTACCATTGCGTTCTGCGTGATTTACTGCATTGCGGCGAGCGTTTTGGTCTATAAATTAGCGCCCAAAACCTTTAAAATACGCTCATAAATATAATTAAAACCGCCGAGCGCTCGGCGGTTTTGCATATTATTATTTATTGCTCAGGCTGTTTTTACGGTATTTAAGGTAATCCTCAAGGATAATCACCGCCGCTACGGCGTCTATTACCTCCTTGCGCTTTTTGCCGCGCGTGTCGGTAAAATTAAGTGCGGTATGGGCGGAGACGGTGGTACAGCGCTCGTCCCAAAGGACGGTTTCTTTGCCGCTTGTTAAGCCTATTTTTTCTGCGATTTCCTTACATTCCTCGGCTCGGCTGCCTAAAGAGCCGTCCATATTTTTAGGGTATCCCACCACAATTAATTCCGCGCCGTATTCGTTTGCGAGCGCGGATATTTTATTTATGAGCTTCTCGGTATTGTATTCGGTTATCACCGTTTTTGGAAAGGCAAAGCTCTCGCCGCTGTCCGAAACTGCGATACCCGTGCGGGCTTTTCCGAGGTCGACCGACATTATAATCATTTTATATCTTGCTCTCCGTCCTTGCTTTTGCCCATAAAGGAGGAAAGGCGGCTCCGCTTGGGGATAAGCTCCTCGGGCAGGTGAGAGACGTCGTTATAAAAGACAACCTCGGGGTTTAGGTCATTATCAAACCTTATAAGGCTTACCGCCGTGTTTTCGCTCCAGGGCATTTCGGAAAGCTTTTTAATGTCTCCCTTTAAAAGACGGCACAAAAGACAGCGGGTAACGCCGCCGTGGGTAGTGCAGGCAACCGTTTTTCCTGCGTTTTCTGCGGCAATTTTTTTAACTGTGTTCCATATGCGCTCGTAAGCGTCCCGCATTTTCTCGCCGCCCTCCGGCGCGAAATCCTCGGGGTGATTGTCCCAGGTGTCCGCAAGCCCGGGTATGGAATTAAAGGTCTCGACAAATGGCTTACCCTCAACAATACCGCCGTAAAGCTCGATAAGTCCCTTTTCGTCTATTGGATTTATGGGCTTGTTGCCTATTACCGCAAGGGCGGTCTTTTTTGCACGGATAAGGGGGCTTGTATAAACCTTATCAAGCTTTATAGAATTAAAACGCTTTGTTAAATATAAAAGCTGCTTTGCTCCGGTTTCGCTTATGTCAAAATTTGAAGTGCCCTGAAAGAGGCGCTTTACATTGCCGATTGCCTCGCAATGGCGCACCATATATATTTCCGTCATTTTTTATCTCCGTTCTTTTATCGTTTTGCGGAACGGATAAATCCGTTCCCTACGGTGTAAGACAGTAACCGCCTATCAAATACAATATAACATTTTTTGCTTTGATTTTCAACCCTTTTTGTCAAATCGTAACCTCGTTTTTAAGCTCCTCTCCTGCGAAATAGGCGCGGAGATTCTGTAGGGTGGTTTCGGCTATACCGTCGAGCGCCTCGCGGGTCAAAAACGCCTGATGTGAGGTGACTATTACATTAGGCATTGAAATAATAGTGGAAAGGGTGTCGTCGGGGATAATTTCGTCGGAGTAATCCTCAAAGAAAAGGGCGGTTTCTTCCTCGTAAACATCAAGCCCCGCCGCGCCGATTTTACCTGATTTAAGCCCGTCAATAAGCGCTGTGGTGTCGATCAGCAAGCCTCGGGAGGTGTTAATAATATAGGCTCCGGGCTTCATTTTTTCAATAGTTTCCTTGGAAACTAAGTGGTGATTATCCTTTGTCAAGGGACAGTGGAGAGAGATGATGTCGCTCCGCTTTAAAAGCTCGTCAAGAGGCACATAGTTTCCAAGGAAACTATTGTTTTCGTAGGGGTCAAACCCTAAAATATTCATACCGAAGCCCTTGCAAATCTCCGCAAAGCACCGCCCGATTTTACCCGTGCCGATAATTCCCACCGTCTTATCCTTTAGGTCAAAGCCGATAAGCCCCTCAAGCGAGAAATTGTGGTCTCGGGTTCTTATATAGGCGCGGTGGAGCTTGCGGTTAAGGGTTAAAATAAGCCCCATAGCGTGCTCGGCGACAGAGTAGGGTGAGTAGGCGGGAACCCTTAATATCTTAACCCTCCCCGCGGCGGCTTTAAGGTCAACATTGTTGTAGCCCGCGCACCGCATAGCGATAACCCCTACGCCGTATTCCGATAATCTGTCGATTACCGTTTTATCAATCGTATCGTTTACAAAGGCGCAGACGCCGTCACAGCACGCCGCCATACTTACTGTGTCGGCGTTTAATTTGTTTTCAAAATAGCGTATATTGATTTCCTCGTCCGCAAAGCGGGAAAAGCTTTCCTTGTCATATGCTTTCGCGTCAAAAAAAGCTACTGTTTTCATATTACCACTCCAATTAACTAAAATTGATATTATTATCTGCATAAATAATAAGCAATATGCGCACTTGTTAAATTTGAATATATTATGTATAATATTTTACAAGTGTAGATTTCCGGGACAGGCATATTTTTGCCGCCTCAGGAAAAGGAGGAAGTCAAATGAAAAAGTATCTGAACAGGCTTTTTATTGACGGACTGTCGGGTATGGCGTACGGGCTGTTTTCAACCCTTATAATCGGCACGATAATCTGTCAGATAGGTAAGCTGTTAGGCGGTAACGTTGTCGGACAATACCTTACCGAAATCGGTAACGTCGCGAAAACCCTTACGGGTGCGGGAATCGGCGTGGGAGTAGCCTGCAAGCTCAAGTCCTCGCCCCTTACCACCGTCGCGGCGGCGGTAGCGGGACTAATCGGCGCCTTCCCGAATCTTAGTCAGGAAGCTTTCGCAGTCGGCAAGCCCGGCGAGCCGCTCGGCGCTTTTATAGCGGCGTATGTCGCTATCGAAATCGGCGCTTTGGTATCGGGAAAGACCAAGGTGGATATAATATTAACGCCTGTCAGCTGTATTTTAACAGGCGCGGCGGCGGGCTATTTTGTGGGTCCTTATATTTCCACCGCTATGAAGTGGGTCGGCGCGCTTGTAAACATCAACGTTGAAAACAGCCCGATTATCGGCGGTATCGTTGTTTCGGTTGTAATGGGAATACTTTTAACCTTGCCGATTTCTTCGGCGGCTATCGGTATTTCAATGGGACTTTCGGGTCTCGCGGCGGGTGCGGCTACAATAGGCTGCTGCTGTAATATGGTGGGCTTTGCTGTAATAAGCTACCGCGAAAACAAGGTCGGCGGACTTATAGCTCAAGGTATAGGCACATCAATGCTCCAAATACCTAATATCGTTAGAAATCCGCTTATTTGGCTGCCCTCAATTATTTCAAGCGCAATTTTAGGACCTATATCGTCTGCGGTGCTTAAAATGGTAAGCAATCCTGTAGGCTCGGGTATGGGCTCGGCGGGGCTAGTGGGTCAGTTTATGTCCTATGACAGTATGGTTGCGGCGGGATTTTCTCCCGCGGTTACGATGCTTGAAATAATCTTAATGCAGTTTGTTCTGCCCGCGGCTGTTTGCTTAGGTATTTCCGAGGGAATGAGAAAGATAAAGCTTATAAAGCCTAACGACCTTAAGCTGGAGTCCTCAAATGCGTAAGAAGGAAAGAGCGGTCGCGGCGGTGGAAAGGCTTGAAAAGCTATACCCTGACGCGATTTGCTCTCTTGAATATAACCTGTCTCTTATACACATCTCCGAGCCCACGAGACCTCTCTACATCT
>CAMCIX010000116.1 GCA_945875045.1 uncultured Clostridia bacterium
ATACACTATTTTCGGGGTTGTTTTTTACAGCCCCTTTTTTGCTTTTATTAATGACCAATTTGATTACGGATTATCATAAATCGGTCAAAATCGGTCACAAAATGCTCTGATTGCTCCGCTATTTTGACAAAACGCCCCCTTTTTGTTTATGCTGTTGCACGAACTTGACCGATTATGATTAAAAATGATTGAAAAATGATTTTGTTTGTGCTAAAATATAATTGCAAAAAGGAAGTGTTACCGAAATGCTTAATCAGGAACGGCGCGAGGCAATTCTTAAAATTGTTAACGAAAAGGGCGCCGCATCGGTCGCCGAGCTTACAAGGGCTCTTGGGGTTTCCGAATCAACAATACGCAGGGATTTATTAGAGCTCTCCCGCGGCGGCGGAATCACAAAGGTTCACGGGGGCGCGACCCTGAACAAAAGGCAGTACATAGCGAGCGAGGACGCGGTAAGCGACAAGCGGGACAAAAACGCAGACGAAAAGCATATCATCGCGAAATACGCCGCCTCCCAGATAAACGACAGCGATTTTGTATATCTCGACGCGGGAACGACAACACTCTTTATGATAGACTATCTTCCCGATACGCTTAAGGCAGGGTTTGTCACCAACGGTATAATCCACGCAAAGCTGCTTGCTAAAAAGAAGCTCAAGGTGGTTATTTTAGGGGGACAGCTTAAGAACACTACCGAGGCGGTTATAGGGCTTGCGGCGGCGAACAATCTTCAAAATTATAATTTTACAAAGGCGTTTTTAGGTACAAACGGCATAACCGAAAGTCAGGGCTATTCCACCCCCGACAGCGAGGAGGCGTTTGTAAAGGCGGCGGCGATTAACCGTTCCTTTGTCTCCTATGTGTTGGCGGACTCGACAAAATTCGGCAAGGTTTCGTCGGTTAGCTTCGCGACAATCGACCGCGCCTGCATTATTACGGGTAAAAAGCCCGACGGGGCTTTTGAAAAGCTAACCGTTATTAAGGTAGTGGAGTAAATAAGGAAGGGAGAAGATATTATGGTATACACCGTCACATTTAATCCTGCGCTTGATTATGTGATGAATCTCAAGGGGCTTTCGACCGCGGACATCAACCGCGCCGACAGCGAGGAGCTTTACTACGGCGGAAAGGGCATTAACGTTTCGGCGATTCTCTCAAGGCTCGGGATTCCCAATACGGCTCTCGGCTTTGCCGCGGGCTTTACGGGCAAAAAGCTTAAGGAAATGATGGACGCCGACGGAATAAGCAATATGTTTTTGGAGCTTGACAGCGGCTTTACCCGCATAAACGTTAAGCTTAAATACGGGGAGGAGCTTGATATTAACGCAAGCGGACCTAAAATCCCCGCCGATAAAATTGAGAAGCTTCTTGAAAAATTAAGGGAGCTTAAAAGCGGCGATTATCTCGTGCTCGCGGGAAGCGTGCCCTCCTCATTGCCCGATGATTTATACAGCAAAATTTTAGAAATGCTCCACGGCAAGGGCGTTAAGGCGGTTGTGGACACTACAGGCAACCAGCTTTTAAACGTTCTTAAATACAAACCGTTTCTTATTAAGCCGAATCACCACGAGTTGGGCGAAATTTTCGGCACCGAAATGGACAGCGCCGAAAAAATCACGGTTTATGCCGGTAAGCTTCGCGAGATGGGGGCGGTCAACGTCCTTGTTTCGAGAGGCGGAGACGGAGCGGTGCTTGTAGACGGTCAGGGCGCGGTGCATAACGCCGCCGCAGTCAAGGGCAAGCTTGTAAACTCGGTGGGCTGCGGCGACTCTATGGTGGCGGGCTTTATCGCGGGATATATAAAGAGCGGCAGCTATACCGAAGCCTTAAAGCTTTCGGTCGCAAGCTCCGCGGCAACGGCTTTTTCAAAGGAATTGGCGAAAGCCGATGAGATTGATAAGATATATAAAACATTATGAAAGGGGTACCCACTATGCGCATTACTGATTTATTAAAGTCAACCGCAATCGAGCTGAACGTCAGCGTCGCTTCAAAGGACGAGGCTATCGACAAGCTGATTGCACTCCACGAAAAGGCGGGCAACCTTAAGGACGCCGCTAAATTCAAGGAGGAAATCCTCAAGAGAGAGGGTCATTCCTCAACCGCTATCGGCGAGGGAATCGCCGTTCCCCACGCAAAGAGCGCGGCGGTTAAAGCTCCCGCACTCTCATTAATCACCGTTCCCTCGGGAATCGATTACGGCGCGCCGGACGGCAAGCCCTCGGACCTGTTGTTCATGATTGCCGCGACAGAGGACGGCGACGTACATCTTGAAATCCTCTCACGTCTTATGGTTATGCTTATGGACGCCGATTTTGCAAACGCATTAAGAAAGGCGAAAAGCGCGGCGGAATTACTTAAAATAATCGACGACAAGGAGACCGAAAAGTACCCCGACGAGCCTAAGGCAGAGCCCAAGAAGGAGGGCTACCGTATTTTAGCGGTTACCGCCTGCCCGACAGGCATAGCCCACACCTATATGGCGGCCGAGGCTCTCGAAAAGGCGGGCGAAAAGTTGGGCTATCCCCTTAAGGCGGAGACCAACGGCTCGGGCGGAGCGAAAAACGTGCTTACCAAAAAGGAAATCGCCGAGTGCGACGGAATTATAATCGCCGCAGACAAGAATGTTGAAATGGCGCGCTTTGACGGCAAGCCGGTATTAAAGGTATCGGTTTCAAGCGGTATCAATAAGCCCGAGGAGCTGATTCAAAAGGTTATCGACGGCAAGGCTCCCGTTTATCATCACGACGGCGAGGTAAGCAATACCGATGACGGCGAGGAAAAGGAAAGCTTCGGCAGAAAGATTTATAAGCACCTTATGAACGGTGTTTCGCATATGCTTCCCTTCGTTGTGGGCGGCGGCGTGCTTATCGCATTAGGCTTCCTTATCGACACTATAGCCGGTAACGCCAACGTAGGCGGCAACTTCGGCTTTACAAACCCCGTAGCGGCGGTTGTTTTCTGGATAGGTAAAGCGGCGTTCGCCTTTATGCTTCCTATTTTAGCGGGCTACATAGCCCAGTCTATCGCCGACCGTCCGGGTCTGCTTCCCGGTATTGTGGGCGGCTATCTTGCCACAACAGGCGCGACCCTCGCTTCTCCTACAGGTAACGACGCGGCGGTTTCGGGCTTCTTGGGCGCACTGCTTGCGGGCTTTGTAGCGGGTATTCTCGTTAATCTGCTCAAAAAGGCGTTCGGCTGGATGCCGAAATCTATGGACGGCATAAAGCCCGTATTCATCTATCCCCTTTTCGGCACCCTTTTAATAGGTCTGTTTATGCTTGTTATCAACCCCGTTATGGGCGTTATTAACACCGCGGTTTCAAACGGACTCTCCTCCTTGGGCGATACAAGCAAGCTTCTTCTTTCAATAGTTCTTGCGGGTATGATGGCTATCGATATGGGCGGCCCCTTCAACAAGGCGGCTTACGTATTCGGCACGGCGGCTATTGCCGACGGCAACACCTGGATTATGGCGGCGGTTATGATAGGCGGTATGGTACCTCCTATAGCTATAGCCCTTGCGACCACCTTATTCAAGAATCGCTGGACAAAGTCGGAGCTTGAAAGCGGTCCTGTTAACTATCTTATGGGTCTCTGCTTCATCACCGAGGGCGCAATTCCTTATGCCGCCTCCGATCCGCTCAGAGTTATCCCCTCATGCATTGTAGGCTCTGCGGTTGCGGGCGCCGTTACCGCGCTGTTCGGCTGCACCTGCCCCGCTCCCCACGGCGGAATCTTCACCTTCGCGGTTGTAGGCAATCCGCTGGGCTATATAGCGGCGCTGGTTATCGGCTCTGTTGCGGGCGCGCTTATGTTGGCGCTCCTTAAGAAAAAGAAAGCATAAACGAGGTTTTGAATTATGGTATCTAAGGACACGGTAGTAGTAGACAAAATGGGGCTTCATATGCGCCCCGCAAACAACTTTATCACGGCAATGACCAAATATAAGTCGGATATAACCATACTGTTCGGCGACAAGAAAATAAACGGCAAATCCATTATGAACATTATGGCGGCATGCATTAAATGCGGCAGTCCGATTACTATAGTCTGCGAGGGCGAGGACGAACAGGCTATGCTTGACGAGGCGGTAAAACTAATCGAAAGCGGGTTGGAATAATGAATAAGCTAAAGGGTATCGGTGTAAGCCCCGGCTACGCGGTCGGGAAAGCGATTGTAATTGTTGAAAACGAAATTGACGTTAACTCCTCTGTCTTTACCACGGCAGAGGAGGAGCTAAAGCTCTTCAACGACGCTGTAGGCGAGTACACTAAGCAGACAAGAAGGCTTATCGAAAGCCTTACTAAGTCGGCGGGAAAGGAAAACGCCGATATTTTAGAGGGACACCTCGTAATGCTTAACGACCCCTTTATGCTATCCCAGATAAGCGATTCGGTAAACGGCGGCAATACCGCGGCGCAGGCGGTAAACGCGGTCTGCGACAGCTTTTACGATATGTTCTCCTCAATTGAGGATGAAATGATGAAGCAGCGCGCCTCCGATATTCTTGATATTAAGAACAGCTTGCTTGAAATTCTGTGCGGCGGCGGCGTTGCTATCGAGGACGTCCCCAAGGGCTCTATACTTATAGCAAAGGACTTTACGCCCTCTATGACCTCCCGTATTAACCGCGAAAACGTCTTCGCGATTATTGCCGAGGTGGGCTCTGTAACCTCCCACTCCGCAATTTTAGCCCGCGCTATCGACATTCCCGCCGTGTTAAGCGTTAAGGACGCGACCAAGCTTATTAAAAACGGCGATCTGCTTGCAATCGACGGCAGTAAGGGAACAATCCTTTTTGAGCCGGACGAAAAAACCGTTTCGGAATACGAAAAAATGCGGGAAAACTATTTTGCCGAAAAGGCGTCGCTTAGCGAATATTTCAGCAAGGAAACCGTTACTAAGGGCGGCGTAAAAAAGGCGGTTTACGGCAATATCGGCAAGCCCGAGGATATTGAAAATGTGCTTCATAACGGCGGCGAGGGTGTAGGACTTTTCAGAACCGAGTTCCTCTTTATGGACCGTCCCTCCCTGCCCACCGAGGAGGAGCAGTATGAAGCGTATTCAACCGTTGCAAAGTCGATGGGCGACAGGGAGGTTATAATCCGCACCCTTGACATCGGCGGCGACAAGGCGGTGCCCTACCTCGAAATACCCAAGGAGGACAATCCGTTTTTGGGCTACCGCGCGATACGCTACTGCCTTGACAACCCCGAGATGTTTAAGACCCAATTAAGGGCGATACTCCGCGCGGCGTATTTCGGCAATATCAAGATTATGCTGCCGCTTATCACCGATATAAGCGAGGTTAAGGCGGCAAGGGCGCTTATCGCCGAGTGTGAAGCCGAGCTCGAAAAGGAGGGCGCGCACTTCAAGAAAAACGTGCCTGTCGGGGTTATGATTGAGACCCCTGCGGCGGTGCTTATCGCCGACGAGTTAGCGAAAATCGCCGAGTTTTTCAGCATAGGCACCAACGACCTTACCGGTTACGTTATGGCGGTTGACCGCGGCAACGGCAGGGTTTCGGGGCTTTACAGCGTGCAAAGGTTAGCGGTATTAAGAGCGATTGAAATGACGATAAAGAGCGCAAAAAAGGCGGGAATACCCGTCGGAATGTGCGGCGAATCCGCCGCCGACCGCGAGCTTATCCCCTCCCTCGTAAAATGGGGTCTTGACGAATTTTCGGTAACCCCCAACTCGATTTTAGCTACCCGCAAGGCTATTTGCGAGTGCGAATAATTTATAATTCGGAATTCGGAATGCGTAATTCGGAATTATGTTGATTTTAGCTTGCGATAAAATTAAAGGGCTGTAAAAAAACAAATCGGGGTTTGCAGGGATGAATCCGTCCCAAGCGCCCTTGCCTCCCTCTGAC
>CAMCIX010000117.1 GCA_945875045.1 uncultured Clostridia bacterium
GATGTAGAGAGGTCTCGTGGGCTCGGAGATGTGTATAAGAGACAGGTATTTTAACAAAAAACAACAGCAAATTCTGCTTTCTTATATCGAAACGGGGGATATTACCCTTATAGCCGCAACGACCGAGAACCCGTATTTTTACGTTTACAACGCGATTTTAAGCCGCTCTACGGTTTTTGAGTTTAAGGCGCTTTCTGCCGAGGATATTAAAACCGCGGTTGTCCGCGCGATAGGCGTGTTAGGCGAGGAAAAGGGCAAGGCAATTAATATATCGGATAACGCGATTATGAAAATTTCACGCGCCGCCGCGGGTGACGTCCGCAGAGCGCTTAATATGCTTGAATTATGCGTATTAACAAGCGAAACCGCAACCGATATTACCGTAAAGGACGAGACCGCAGAGGAAATTTTGGCGGCAAACGCCGTCCGTTACGACCGTGAGGGCGACGAGCATTACGATATTATTTCGGCTTATCAAAAATCAATGCGGGGCTCCGACCCCGACGCGGCGGTTTACTACTTAGGCAGACTTTTAGCCGCGGGCGACCTGCCCAGCGCCTGCCGAAGGCTTTTGGTATGCGCCTGTGAGGACGTGGGGCTTGCCTACCCGCAGATAATTCCGATAGTAAAGGCGGCGGTTGATACCGCAAGGGAGGTAGGTCTGCCCGAGGCGCGTATACCCCTTGCCGACGCGGTTATTTTGGTTGCGACCGCGCCCAAGTCGAACTCCGCCTATAACGCGATAAACGAGGCTATGACCGATATTGAAATGGGAATCGGCGGCGACATTCCGCGACAGCTTCAAAACAAGCATTTTGACGGCGAGGACGCTGTAGTTCGGGGTCAGCACTATAAATATCCGCACGATTATCCAAATCATTATGTAAACCAACAGTATCTGCCTGATGAAATTAAGAATAAGCAGTATTACCGCTTTGGAACAAATAAAACCGAGCAAAAATGCAAGGAATACTGGACGGCGGTAAAAAATATTAAATAGTATTATGTAAACTAACAGGGAGGGAAGACGGTGAAAGAAAATCTACTGCCTAAAAGAACGGCGCTTCTGTGGCAGATACGAATTGGCTTAGCAGGACTTATTCTGATAATTGCGCTTTGCGCCTTTTCCTTTTTAACCCGTTGGCTTTTGCTTGCCGCGGCAGCTTTAGCCGTATTGCTTGCGCTTTTTCTCTTTTGGTATCTTCCCCGCTATTTTAAAAGCTATGAAATTTGCTTTCCAAGCGGCGCGATAGTGATAAACCGAGGAGTTTTCATAAAAACCACCCACATTATGCCCTTTTCGCGCCTTGTCTATGCTCAAAGCTATGCTACACCATTGGCAAGGGCAATGGGGCTTGCGGCGCTTTCCCTAAAGGCGGCAAGAAGCGCAATTATTGTCCCCGAGCTTAATGCCGCCGACGTTGATTATTTTATTGATTTTCTATCAAAGGAGGGCAAAGCTTGAAAAGGGAATTTCGCGCCCATCCAATTATGATTGTAAATCTAATAAAGCCCTTTTTGTTTGTACTGGTTTTTCCCTTATTAAAGGGTGTGATTCAATATTTCACCAAAGGCGAAATAACGGGGGTGCTTACCCTTGAGCTAATTGCTTTTGCGGTGATTACTCTTTTTGCCGCGTTACGCTGTTCCTCTTTCAGGCTGATATGCGGTGAAAGCACGGTAACGATCAAAATAGGTATCATATTGAGAAGTAAATCGGTAATAAGCATTTCAAAGCTTTCCTCGGTTCAGACGGTGCAGAATCCTGCCGACGCGGTTTTCAGGGCGGTGACCTACCGAATTAATACCGAGGCGGGACCAAAAGGCTCGGCTGATTTTGAATTTAAGCTAAGCCTTAAGGACAGCCGTGAGGTTTCGCGCCGTCTTTTCGGCGATAAGAATCCCACCGCGGTCAAATTTTCGGTATTTAAGGTTGCGGTCATGGCGGCGACTACCTCCTCGGCGGTTACCGGAATGATTATCGGCGTTCCTATCATTAATAAGGCGGGTAAGCTTTTGGGACTTGCGCTCGATAAAATGCTTTATGATGAAATTAACAATGTTTCGGAAAAGGTTGTGACTTATTTTCCGCCGATTGTAAATACCATTACCCTCATTTTTTTGCTTGCCTACGCCGTTTCGTTTTTTTATTCTCTTTTTAAATATATCAACTTTAAGCTCTACCTTGAAAAGGACAAATTAGAGGTTCGCTCGGGCTTTTTCGTCAGAAGCCGCACCTCCTTTAAAAAGGAGTCGGTTAAGGACGTTATTATCGACCAAACTCCGCTTATGCGGCTTTTCAAGCGGTACGCTATGAAGGTGAGCGTGGGCGGTTACGGAAATTCTAAGAGCGAGTCGGCGGTTATCGTGCCCTCGGGAAGAAGAGGAGAGATAAAGCGGCAATTTTCAATATACTTTCCGTTTTTAGAGCCCGACGGTAAGCTGTTACACGCAAAACGCGATAATCGTACTAAAAACCGTTTTTTATATTTTCCAAAGCTTTATTTTATAATTTTATTGGTACTGTCAACCGTGCTGTCGCTGATTTTTAAAAGCTTTAACCGACTTATTCTATTTTTAACGGTTGTTATCTGCTGTGTGATTTTCTATTACGCCTATCTTTGTATTTTTGAATTTCGTTTCGGAAAGCTTAAAATGGGTAAAAACGTATACGCACAGACGGTAAAGGGCTTTAACACCTGCGAGCTTTACTGTCCGCGGGAGAATGTCGGACAGATTAAGCTTATCCGCAACATTCCCGACATTCCGCGCAAAACCTGTAAGGTGGTTGTGAGCGTATGCTCCGAAAGCGCAGACAGCATTAAGGTGCGGCACCTTAATTACGAGGAGGTCAAAAAAAGTATAGCCGAATGTTACGGCGTTGAGGTATAATTTTGCAGATTCTGAAAACACTATATAAAAATAATGTTTCACGTGAAACATAGTGAGGTTTTTCGTATGCAAATATTTTTACATTGTCTATATGCCTTTTTGGTCGGCGGCTTTATTTGCCTTATAGGTCAGATTTTGATTGACTACACCAAGCTTACCCCCGCGCGTATATTGGTTTCATATGTCGTCGCCGGGGTTATTCTAACCGCAATCGGCGTTTACGACCCTATAGTAAAATTCGCGGGCGCGGGGGCTACCGTTCCTCTTACAGGCTTTGGCTACAGCCTTGCAATGGGAGTAAAGGAGGCGGTTAAGCAATACGGCTTTATGGGCGCGCTGTCGGGCGGCTTTACCGCAACCGCCGCGGGAATCGCCACAGCGGTGGTATCGGGGTATCTGATGTCGCTATTGTTTAAGCCCGGAGATAAGACTTAACTAATGCGGAATGCGGAATGCGGAATTATTAAAGATGAAGAAATTTATTTGTACGAGACAATAAGAAATTTAGGTGAGGACGGACAAGCAGTAAAAGGGCTTCTCTTGGGGGGGAGCTTTTTTATTATAAATTATAATCCGCTATTTACTTTTTATTCGGTAACTGGTATAATAATCAGGTATCACAAAAGGTTAATGTTTCACGTGAAACATTAAAATACAAAGGAGGCTTGACGGTGGGCAAAATTATCGCCATAGTCAATCAAAAGGGAGGAGTAGGAAAGACCACAACAGCCGTAAATCTTGCGGCGGGTGTGGGACTTGCGGGTAAAAAGGTTATGCTTGTTGACGCCGATCCGCAGGGAAATTCTACAAGCGGCTTCGGAATCAACAAAAAGCAGGTCAAAACTACCTCTTACGAACTGCTTATCGGCACGGGCAAGCTTGAAAATGCAGTTGTAAAAACCGAGTTTAAAAACGTAGACGTTGTTCCGTCCTCAATGGACTTAGCGGCGGCAGAGGTGGATTTAATAGAGATAGAGCACCGCGAGGCTCAGCTTAAAATGGCGCTTGCGGCGGCGCGGGAAAAATACGATTACATATTTATCGACTGTCCGCCCTCGCTGGGACTTATTACAATAAATGCCCTTAACGCAAGCGACACGGTTTTAGTTCCAATTCAGTGCGAATATTTTGCGTTAGAGGGGCTTTCACAGCTTATGGCTTCGGTAAGACAGGTTAAGAGGCTCTATAACCCGACCCTTGAAATTGAGGGAATAGTCCTTACAATGTATGACGGACGGCTTAATTTAACGGGTCAGGTTGTCACCGAAATCAAGAAATATTTTGCGAACAAGCTCTACAAAACCGTAATTCCCCGCGCGGTCAGGCTTTCCGAGGCGCCGAGCTACGGTATGCCGATTCAGTATTATGATAAGCGCTCAAAGGGCAGCGAGGCGTATACCGACCTTGCAAAGGAATTTTTAAAGAAGAACAGGAGAATGTGATATGGCGGTGAAAAAAGGCGGTCTCGGCAGGGGACTCGACTCTCTTTTTGATGAAAATGCGACGGACGCGGGCGGCGCGGTACAGATAAACATAAACGATATTGAGCCTAACCGCGATCAGCCGCGAAAGGACTTTGACGAAAAGGCGCTTTCCGAGCTTGCGGACAGCATTGCACAGCACGGATTAATACAACCTATTGTTGTTAAACCTAATTTAGATGGCAGATATAGTATAATTGCGGGCGAAAGACGTTGGCGCGCCTGCCGTCTTGCGGGGCTTAATGAGGTTCCCGTAATTATAAAGGACGCGGACGAGCAGACCTTAATGGAAATCGCGCTTATTGAAAATCTCCAGCGCGAGGACTTAAACGCGGTCGAGGAGGCACTCGGTTACCGCTCTTTAATTGACGGCTACGGACTTACCCAGGACGAGGTCGCAAAGAGAATGGGAAAATCAAGAAGCGCGGTCACAAACGCCCTGCGCCTGCTTTCCCTTAACGATACCGAATTAGAGGCTTTGCGCCGCGGAACGATAACGGCGGGACACGCAAGAACCCTCCTTTCCTGCGAGGACGCGGAAACGCGCGGCAAAATGCTGCTTTTGGCGGCGGACGGCGCTTCGGTGCGGGAGCTTGAAAAAATGTCCGCCGCGGCAAAAAAGGCAAGCTCCGCTAAAACCACCGCAAAAAAGCAGAAGCCGACCTTTTACAGCGAGGTTGAGCTGTCCCTTAAAAACGAGCTCCACCGCAAGGTAAATATTACTTCAAGCGGCAACGGAAAGGGTACGCTTACGCTCGAATTTTTCAGCGACGACGAGCTCGCCGACTTTGCCAAAAAGCTTGCGGGAGAAAAATAAACATATGAAAAATTAAAGCCTACGCCTATTGCAAAAATCGGCGTAAGCTGATATAATAAATTTGTATAAGGCAAACCTTAAACGGTAGGCGGTTAAACTCTTGCCCCTTAAGAGGGGGTGGTGCAATGGTTACATACAACGAACTGTTTCTTTTTGGAACGCTCATTGTTGAGATTATCGCACTTGTTATGCAAATAACAAAAAAGAAATAGCCGCCCAGCAACCAACTTAGCGGCTAAATCTTATTTAGAAACTATTTGGGGCTAACCGTCTATCGGTTTGCCTTATACACTTATTATATTCGGAAAAAATATATTTGTCAAGTATATCGGGAAAAATAACCTGACAAATTAGTAATTGGCAATTTCTTGTTGAAAATATAGGTATAAACTGCTATAATAAATTTGTATAAGGCAAACCTTAAACGGTAGGCGGTTGCCCTCAACTTTTAAGAGGGTGCTTTTCGCCCTCTTTGAAAGGGGGCGGTGATTATGGTTACATACAGTGAGTTGTTCTTATTTTCAACCCTTATAGTATCTGTCATAACACTTGTTTATAATATAACAAAAAAGAAATAAACCGCCCTTGCTACCAACAATGCGGTTTATTTCTTTAAATCCATTTTTGGGCTAACCGTCTATCGGTTTGCCTTATACACTTATTATATTCGGAAAAAATATA
>CAMCIX010000118.1 GCA_945875045.1 uncultured Clostridia bacterium
GAGATGTAGAGAGGTCTCGTGGGCTCGGAGATGTGTATAAGAGACAGCGTTAAGAGCGACGAGAGCGCCGAGTACTTAAAGGAATTGGGCGACGAATTGGAGCAGAGACTGCGCCGCATTACAAAGCAAAGCCCCACCGCCTCAACTACAATGGCGGCGATTATCGCGGCGCTTGAGTGCGCGGACGAGGCGAAAAAGGCAAAGCAGGAGCTTAATGCGATAAAGGAACAGCTTCAAAAACAGCAGAATCAAAGATTCCAGTACCAAAAGCCTAAATACGAGACTAAAAGCATACCCGAACAGCACAAGCCTGAACGTCAGATGAGGCTGGGGGATAAATGAGCCGCTTTGAGGTTTTGTCCCCCGTGGGAAACGGGGAGATGCTTGTCGCCGCCTGCCGCGCGGGTGCGGACGCGGTGTACTTAGGCGCAAAGGAGTTTTCCGCAAGGCGCAACGCCGAGAATTTTGACGATAACGCCCTTAAAGAGGCGATAAAATACTGCCATATAAGGGGCGTTAAGGTCTATTTGACCCTTAATATTCAGATTAAGGACAGCGAGCTTTCTTCGGCGGTGGATTTAGCGCGCAGGGCGTATAATTACGGCATTGACGGGGTGATTATTGCCGATTTAGGGTTGGCGGATGTTCTTCACAGGCTCATTCCTGAGCTTAATCTCCACGCCTCAACCCAGATGACGGTGCATACCCCCGCCGCGCTACAAATACTTAAAAATGCCGGCTTTACCCGCGTGGTGGCGGCAAGGGAAATGTCCCGCGGGGAGTTAAGGGAGCTTTGCAAAAGATCAAAAGAGCTTAATATTGAGGTCGAGGTCTTTGTTCACGGCGCATTATGTATGTCGGTTTCGGGGCAATGCCTTTTATCGGCTTTTTTAGGCTCGCGAAGCGGCAACAGGGGACTTTGCGCGGGACCCTGCCGACTGCCCTTTGCGGCTAAGGGAGGCACGGGCTATGATTTAAGCCTTAAGGATCTTTCGCTTTTACCGCATATAAAAGAGCTTTGTGATATGGGGGTTACCTCCTTTAAAATCGAGGGTCGTATGAAGCGACCCGAATATGTCGCCGCCGCAACCGCCGCCTGTAGGGAAGCGGTAGACAGCGGATCTGTGCCTAATGAGCTTGACAGTACCTTGAAAAACGTATTTTCACGTTCGGGCTTTACCGACGGATATTATGTAAACCAATTGGGACGCGAAATGTTCGGGATAAGGACAAAGGAAGATGTTACCGCCGCAGATAAAGCTTTTCCTAAAATTCACGAGCTTTACCGTGCCGAGCGCAGAACGGTTGGAATAAAGGCGGAAATTACCGTCCGAAAAGATATTCCCGTTACGCTTACCCTTGACGACGGCGAAAACAGGGTGACGGTTAAGGGCGATATTCCCAAAACGGCTCAAACCCGACCGATAACCCCTGAAGCCTTAAAGTCGGGGCTTGATAAATTCGGCTCAACGCCATATTTATTAGAGGAAATCACGGTTAACTGCGGCGAGGGGCTTTTTGTAAGCGCGGCAGAGCTTAACTCCATACGCCGAGAGGCGGCAGAGCTGTTAGACGGGAAACGCGGCGAGGTGCGGCGCGTACAAAGCGAGGCTATTTACACCCCGACCGAGCGTAAGAAAAAAAGAACCGCAGAACCGAAATTATACGCGCGGTTTGAGGACATTTCGCAGATACCGAGAAATTTAAGCGGTATCAGCGCGGTTATTTTCCCGCTTGAAATGGATTTTGATATTAATATAGACGGCGTTGAGCTTATCGCCGATATTCCGCGGGGAATAGTAAGCGAGGCTTTAATAAGAAAAAGACTTCGCAGTTTTAAGGAAAAGGGCTTTACCGCCGCAGTTTGCGGAAATCTCTCGGCGGTGCAAATCGCAAAGGAGGAGGGCTTTAAAATAATCGCGGGAACGGGGCTTAACGTTTTAAATTCCGAGAGCGCCGCCGCGGTCTCTGCAATGGGGGCTGAGCGGGTTATCCTCTCAAACGAAAACACCGTTAAAGACGCGGCAGGACTTAATTCCCCCGTGCCAACGGGAATTGTTGCCTACGGTAATATTCCGCTTATGCTCTTTAAAAACTGCCCCCTTAAAAACGGCAGGGAGTGCGCAAAATGTGATAAAAAGGGAAGTATTACCGACCGCAAAAACACCGAGTTTCCCGTTAGATGCCGTATGGGGTATAGCGAGCTTTTAAACTCTGTTCCCGTTTGGCTTGCCGACCACCGCGAGGAGCTAAAGGCTGTGGATTTTACGGTTTTATATTTTACTAATGAAACGGCAGAGCGCGCCAACGAGGTTATAAACGCCTATAAAAACGGTCTTACCGCCGATACCGAGTATACAAGAGGACTTTTTTACAGAGGAACGCTGTGAGGTGAAAGATATGTCCGAAAGACAGAATTACAAGACAAAGGCGAGAAAATTTATTCTTGATTATCTAAAATCAAGTCAGCACGGCACGGTAAGCGCCGCAGATATAACCGCCCATCTTGAAAAAATGGGCGCGGCGGTAAATCAGGCGACGGTTTACCGCTATTTAAGCCGACTTAGCCGCGAAAACCTCGTGCTTAAATTTACCGATAGCAAAACCCACAAGTCGGTTTACAGATTCGTGGGCGAAAAAAGCGGGTGTGACGGGCATATACATATAAAATGCGTTTCCTGCGGAAGACTTATGCACCTTGAATGTGATTTTATGGAGGACATTAAAAAGCATTTGGCAGAGGATCACGGCTTTGAGCTTAAATGCGAGGGAAGCATACTTTACGGAATTTGCGAGGAATGTCGGAAAGGGAAATAACATCATTATATAATCGCTTTCCCGCATATATTTCTTTCTCTTTGAATATCATTTAATAAACAACGCATAAAGAGAGGAAAGAATTATGGAAGAAAAAATACTTAAAACCGATGTTTTTGTAAACGATACCGTCTTTAACGAATCGACCGAACAGCCTATCGACGTTGATTTCACCCTGCCCGACTTTTGCCCGGATATATCAAAAATTTTTAAATGCCGCGCGGTGTCGCGTATTTCTTCAAAAAGTATGAACGGAAAAAACATAACCGCCGACGGCGCGGTTAGCATAACCGTGCTTTACTGCGGAGCGGACGGACAGCTCTGCTCCTACGAATACCAGTATCCGTTCAGCAAGAATCTCGAAATGAGGGAGGAGTGCGCGGGCGGAAATCTCTGTGTTCGCTCAAAATGCGAGTACATAAACTGCCGCGCGGTCACCAGCAGAAAGGTTGATATTCACGGGGCGGTGGGTATTTTCGCGCGGGTTTTCAAGCGTAAATCCACCGAAATAATTTCGGATATCGATGACCCGAACGTGGAGCTTAAGCGCGGCACCGCGCCCGCGACTGTGCCTATGGGCTACTCCGAGAAGTTCCTCTTAGTAGAGGAGGATATAAAGCTCGGTCAGGGACAGCCCGACGTTCAGCGTATTCTTCGCTATGACGCAAAGCCCTGCGTTAGAGAGAGCAAGATAATTAACGATAAAATCGTAGTTAAGGGCGATATGGCGGTATGGATTCTCTACTGTCCCGAGGGCGGGGGCGCTCCGCAGTCGGTTAAAACCGTGCTTCCTTTCAGCCAGCTTGTGGATATGGAGGGAATTACAGACTCCTGTAGGTGCGAAACAAAATCCGAAGTGGCGTTTCTTGAAATAAAGCCGCGCGCTATAGACGAAGATGTTAAATGCCTTTCACTCACCGCAAAGCTGCTGCTTAGCTGTGAAGCCTTTTGCGAAAACGAGGCGGCGGTTATTTTAGACGCCTTCTCGCGCAAGTACGAGGCGGAAATGAAGTGCGAAAAAATAAGCTTCCAAAGCATTTGCGACAATCTAAGCGAGACCTTCCATTGCAAAAAAAATATCGAGCTCGACGAGCCGATAAGTGCGGTTTCGGATTTGTGGTGCGATATTCAGTCGGTAAGCACGAGGTTTGAAAACGGAAATATGATACTTAGCGGCACGCTTGTCGCCTGTATTATCACCGTAGGTGAAAACGGAACGCCCGCCTACTTTGAAAAGCCGATTGATTTTGAATACAAATATGCCCTAAAGCGGGATATGGACAGTCTGCGCTGTACCCCCGAAATCGAGGTTTCCTCCTGTGGGTACACAATAACCGCCGCAACCACCGTCGAGCTTAGAATAGACCTTGCGATTAACGCCGCGGTCTATGAATGTAGGACTATGCCGATTGTCACGGATATTAAGCTTGACGGCGCAAAACCGAGACAAAACAATTCAAAGTGCGCTATGACTATTTACTTTACGGCGGAAAACGAGTGCGTTTGGGATATTGCAAAGCACTACAACGCAAGCGTTGAGGAAATTATGAAGATAAACGAGTTATCAGAGGAATGCTTACCCGAAAATAAAATGCTCTTAATTCCTGCGGTATAAAGCTTCACCCCGTTCCGAAAGGAACGGGGTGAAAAATTTATCTTTCAAAAATATTTCCGCCGACAGAGTCAATGCCTACTATAAGCGGGAAATTATTGAATGTAAGCCTTTTTACCGATTCACAGCCCAGGTCGTCAAATGCGATAACCTCACATTCGGTGATACTCAGCGCCGCCAAAGCGCCCGCGCCGCCAATGGCGCAAAGGTATACCGATTTGTTTCTTTTTATGGCTTCACAGACCTCTTTACTTCTCTCGCCCTTGCCGATAGTGGCGGTAACGCCCAAATCCAAAAGGCGGGGAGTGTAGGGGTCCATTCTTTTTGAGGTGGTAGGTCCGCAGCTGCCTATCGCCGCGTTTTCGGGGGTGGGGGTGGGACCCGCGTAGTATATAACCGCGCCGTTTAAATCGTAGGGTAACGGTGCGTTTTTTTCGAGCAGTTCAAAAATGCGCTTGTGCGCCGCGTCGCGCGAGGTGTAGACCGTGCCCGAAAGTATAACCCTGTCGCCCGCACGAAGCTTATGGCAGAGCGCCTTTAATTCATTTGTGGTAACATTATATTCCTTCATTTTGTAAGCGTCCTATAAACCTCGTCAAATTGATTCTTATACTCCGCGTCGGCGGAGGTGTTGGCTGAAACTGCCTCTCTTGTTTCGTTTAGCGAGGCGATAAGCCCGTCAATCTCGCTTAAAAAGCCGTTTGAGGTCTCGACAATACTCTTTTTAAGACTGTCAAGCGACTCGTGCGCGTCGTTTATCGCAGAGAGATTTTTTTCAACCTCTCTGTTTGCAAGGCGGGCGTTCTTTTCGGAGTTCGCCATAATCGCCTGCGCGTTAGCCTGCGCGACGAGATAAAGCTTACCGATATTTTCCGACAGCCGCTCGATTTCCTCATATTTTTCGCTGAACTCCGCAAGCTTTTTCGCAATCATTTCCTTTTCGGTGTTAAGCTTATTGTAATTTTCGTTAGATAAATCAAGGTCGCTTGTAAGCGTTTCGACCTGCTTTGATAATTCCTGTTCCTTTTCGGCAAAGGTCTTTTGCGACCTTTCTATGTACTCCATTACGTCCGAGCAGTTAAAGCCGAAAAGACTTTTTCTGAATCCAACCGCCATTTTCTTCATTCCTCCGTTATTTTTCTATTATAACAAGTTTCTTTCTGTATTACAAGGATTTTATTAATAATTCTCCGTTGACTTTTTTTTCGGGGGAGAGTATTATATTAATTACTTAGATATTATGGGGAGAATTATGGAATTTACAGAGCTTAGAAA
>CAMCIX010000119.1 GCA_945875045.1 uncultured Clostridia bacterium
CTATATCCATCCGAAGTGATTTGTTTGTATTTTGGGGAAGTTACGAAATTGATTTCAACAACGCTTTTATAATTGTCTTCTGCAAACTTTTTGATTGACTCTGTCTTTCCAATTTGTCTGGGTCCTTTTACTATAAGAGGCCTTCTATTTTCGCTATTTTTCCAATCCATTAAATATGTGTCGATTTTTCTTTTTAAATACATAAAGTTTACCTCCAAAATGTATTCATCGATTATATTATACACAAATCTGTGCGAATATGCAATAACATTTCACATTTTTTAAAGCGAATATTTTGGTTATTAAAACATTTATCCGGACAATTAAATAATTTTACCTTCTATTTTTGTTATCTATTCCACCGTCGCTTAAAACTAATAGGGTAATTCCTAAACAGATGAAAAATGTGCCCGTAGTAATCTCTACTTTATATAGCAAAGCATAATATCCTGTTTGAATGGTTAGACTCAAAAGCAATAACAAAACTATAATTTTAAAAATCTTCATAAAAAAATATCCTTCCAAATTTAATATTACATACACCAAGCTTCTTTGACTGTAACTTTAAATTTGTGAGGATATTTGATATTCACGGTTGTTCCCATGTCGCTGTGACCGAGCCAATCCTGTATCATTTTCATCGGCACACCGTTTGCGAGCAGAAGCGATGCACAACTGTGTCTAAGGTCATGGAATCTGATTTGCTTTAAGCCATTATCCCGCAGTAAAATCTTGAAGTGATTTGTTACATAATCAGGTTTGATAATTTCGCCGATTGCATCTACACAGATATAGTCGGTATACTTTTTGCAGTATCCTCTGCGCATAATTCTTTGCATTTCATCTTGCTTGGCTTTTTCTTTCAGCAATGCATCTTCGACCTGCGGTATAAGCGGCAGTGTCCGGTAGGATGACTTTGTTTTCATAACATCCATACCAACTATACCATCATCAGTTTTTATAACCTTATGGCTAATGCTTACGGTTTTATTATCAAAATCGACCGCACTCCATTTAAGCCCCAACGCTTCGCTACGGCGGAGACCGAAGTAAGCCGCCAGAATAATAACAATATATATCGGGTCGTTTTCTGCTTTGTCGAGCAATTCTTTAAGCTCTGAAGCATTATAATATTTGCCGATATACTGTGTCGCTTTCGGACGATCTGCCTGGTCAACGGGATTTGTCGCTATAACTCTACGCTTGACCGCAGATTTAAAAGCAAGGTGCAACAGCGAGTGGTGCCGCTGTGCCGAAGTACCTTTGAGTCCAAGCTTACGGATGTGGAAATAATAATCGTTTATCTCATCTCCTGTGATGTCTTTAACTTTAAGGTCACCGAGTGTTTTAAAGTACGGTATCATACGGCTTTCTATCATAGTTTTGTATCCCGTATAGGTAAGGGTTGAGATATTAGGCTTGTGCGACTCCAACCATTCGGGCAGATAATCTATGACCTGCATATTGGCTACTCGACTGCGTTCTTTTTCAGCGTGGCTCATATTGTTTTGCAGATAAATATCGTCGCTGTTAAATTTTTCAAGCAGTTGATGAAGTCGGAAGTCAGCCTCACGTTTTGAACCTTTACCGCTTGCGAGGTCAAGGCTTTGCCATTTTTCTTTACGTTTACCGTTGGCATCATAAAGATTTATTACGGCGTACCACTTATTGTTCCTTTCAGCAAGGTGTCCTGTAATTCTTTTCATTTTTTCACGCTCCCTTCCTTTGAGATTCTCCTTCCTTTTCTCGGGCAATACCAACACTATCACACTTTTTCCCACAAGTCCAGCACTTTAAGTGATTTTCAGGGGCTGTCGGGGACAAGATTTGATAGTTACTCTCATCGGCTAAGTATTCAATCAAGCAGACCTTCGGCACAATTATTTTCTTGCCCTGCCTTATACTGCCGATTTCACCTTCTTTGATAAGTCTGTAAACGGAATTCTTTCCTATTCTCAGCAGTCTTATCACATCCGGCACGGTCAACACATCAGGTTCGTTCTTAAACATTGTATAATAATATCTGTTATTCATTGTGATTCCTTTCTAAAAGATTTCCGTACCGGAGATCTCATTTTACATACTAAATTTAATTTCGTTTTGTTCTTCTGACAGTTCTTCGGGGAGACTGTCATCGGTGCTGTCTGTTGCGGCAGAGACAAGCCCTACCGCAAGACCGATAACCGCACCGAGATTCGAAGCATTCTGTTCCGCCTCTATCCGCTTTCTGCGTTCCTCGGGGTCTTCACTGCCGTCTGTTATACCAGCCAATTCACGCAGAGCAGAGCCCCAAACACCGCTGATGCTACCGAGGCTCCTACCGATATTGCCGTTCTGATAAGCCAAGTCCGTCTGTCGGTCTTGACCGAAGCTTTCGCTATAGCTGCTTCCAACTGAGAACCCTTGTCCAAGGTATCTTTCATAATACTTTCTAGATTCTTCCCAGCCTGTTCTTCGTGGGATTTCATTCGGTGCATTATGTTCTCCACCACCGTCTGCTGAGTCTTCAGCTTGTCCTCCACTCGATTGAGCAGTCGATTGATGAAATCCGCCTCGGCTTTTGTCCATCCGTCCACCATAGATTCCATTTTCGACACAGTCAGAAGTGTTTTCATCAACTCGTATACCTTCGGCTGAAAGTCCACCGCCGACTGTAACAGACCTACCATCGTATCCCAGTCCTTTTCCTGAATCGGAACCATAACGGGCAGAGCGTCTTTGCGCATCTCGGTTATTCCTTGTGCGTTTTTCCTCGTAAGGTTCTCCACCAAACTGTTTTCTGTTCTTGTAGTGTTGTTGTCTGAATTGTAATTCATATTCAATATTCTCCTTTAAGTATTTTTCGTCATGCAGTGTTCTGTCTCTGCACTTTTTACCGTTTGGACAAGTGAAAGTTATATATTTTCTTTCCGCCGTCCATAAAACTTCGTAACCGCAACGATTCATTTGCTTAATAAATTCGTCACGGCTGCCGCTTTTCTTCATAGCAGTGTCGATTGTTGACATCAGCTTGAACTTCCAGCTCTCACCTTTCATAGCCGCATGATACTCTCGGGCGTTCATTTTTGTACCGCCGCCGGTATAGGGTTTTAAAGTTTCGAGGCCGTACGATTGGCATATCAAATCACTGATACCACGCAATTGTTTTAATGTGTTGGGCGATTGTCTTAGCTTATAACCGTCCTCAAAGCCAACCGAGTTTATAACAAAATGGGAATGTATATGCTCGGCATCGCTGTGAGTAGTGACAAGTACTTCGTGTCCCGCCCAAGCTTGCTTTGCAAATTCCAAAGCGATTTGATGGGCTGTTTCAGCATTTACATTTTCCTTTGGTGAAAAGGATTGCACATACTGATAAAAATTTATTCCGTCGGTTTTTCCGTAAGCGGTTTTTGTAGCCATAAATTCTTTGAAAGCATTCTCACCTTTGCAGTTAACACCGCTTACAAGCCTGCAGCCGCTCTCCCCGTCCCTGACCTTACAGTCTTGAAGACAGTAATTTATAAGTCCACGCATCGCACTCAGACCTTGCTTTGCCTCGGGGATATAAATTACTGTTGCCATTCTTTATCCCCCGATAAATTCAAAAGCAAATCATAAACCCTGTTTTGATTTTCGATTACCGATTTTAAATCAGGAACATAAGCCGCGCCCGAATTAACCTTGGCGGCAATTTGGTTTAGGTTATTGCCGATGCGTTTAAGTTCAATAATTATCGGTGCAGTATCGGGCGGCAGCACAATTTCGGTTTGCCTTGTCAGAGCCACGATAAATTCTGTCAAATTCATCTTAGCTCTCTTTGCCTTTGTAATGATTTCCGATTTTTCCGTTTTTGTAAGCCGTACCGTCAGCGTTTCATTACGCATGCGATTTGCGCTCATTTTTATCACTCCCTTGTTTTTTATAGTGGGTTCGGGCTACCGCCCGAAATTTAAGCGTTTCGGCGGACAGCCGGACGCTCTGCTTGCCCCGGACTAAAGTCCGGGTAATGAAAACCCGAAGTTTCCGGAAACGCCCCAAATTCGCGTTTTAATTATTCAGTGGGGTGTTTACCTATCCTTTCCGTAATTTCGCCACACAGGGCAAACCACGGGCAATACAAGGCAGAAGAAAGGAATAATGCAACAATGCAAAGGCAGTAGAATGTCTCCTTGATTTACAATGCAATCCTGACACCTTGCAATGTTGCAATCTTTATTCGGGGATATACCACACCCAACCTTTACCTACCTTTTTGGATTTAATGTTTTTGATATTTTTCTTGGCTTCGTTAACGGTGCGATTAGAAATAATTTTATTCTTAGCCGCCTTAAAAATATCATCGGCATAAACCTCTTTGCCGCCGTCGAGCATATCCAAAATAAGTTCTTCGGCTTTTGCGGTTTTGGTACCTTCAGTATAACCATTCAATAATTCCTCTGCTGTGATTTCACTGTAACCCTCAAGCCAACGAAAGCCCTCCTCGTTGCCGAGATTAAAAGCCATAGATTTTCCCTCGGGTGCGAGAGAAGATTTATCGTGAACCACCACTCTGACATACGGCTGATTTTTAAGCCTGCCCACAAGCAAAACACTTCTTGCGGCGGCTCGGAAATCTATCGAGCCCAGTCCTCGGTATTGACTGCTGTTGCCCTTGGCTTTGTTAAGGTGACCCACTAAAATAATTGCACAGCCTGTCCTTTCAGCAACGGCGGAGAGTTTTTTCAGCACTCCGCGGATTTCGTTAGCACGGTTCATATCTATATCCTCACGGATATAACCTTGCATCGGGTCGAGTATCATAACCCGAGCACCCGTTTCAAGAATTGCCTTTTCGATTCGCTCGTCCGATAACGATAACGGATCAGTATCTTCAACGATGTTTATTACCTTTTCTTCATCGGCACCCGCCTCCATAAGCCGAGGCTTTATTGTATCGCCGAGACCGTCTTCCGCCGTTTGATAAATAACGGTTAAAGGTGATGTCAAATTCATACCGGGCAATCCTACTCCCGAAGAACAAGCAGCGGCAAGTCTTAATGCAAAAGTCGTTTTACCTTCACCGGGGTCGCCTTGGATGATGACCATTTTTCCGAATGGGATGTACGGTTTCCACAGCCATTCGATTTCTTGTAATTCAACCTCGCTCATCTTTTTGAGGTTGAGCGCTTTTTCTTTTTTCAAATTTAAACTCCTTTTCGCTGATTTTCTTTCTTGGGATAGATTTGGCACAATCATATACATCCCACCTTTCAAAAGTTTATTTTTATTGCAGAAACATTTTTGTTCCTGATGTAAGCGTACCACCTTTGAAAAGTGATACGCTTAACTGCAGTTGGCGACTGTTGCTTATGAGAGAAAGTTCATTCGCCTTCCTCGCTTCACCGCAAATTTATGCCTGTACATTCCGATGTAGTTCCTACGCTCTTTTCTTGACCGTGTACATCTTCGAGTGCATAATTGCTCGCTCGCCGCAGTCCTCTTTCGAGGGCGTTTTCACGCCTTTCTCCTTGCGGCACAACCTCTTTTGAGATTGCTTTTCATCGCCAAGCGCACTCTCCGACTATATCCCATCGGCAGGCTATTCAATTGTCAAGGTGCGGATGGCGCAAAAAAATCGCCATCGGAGGTGAGCCTATAAATAGACTCCTCCAATGACGATTCTAACATCCTCAGTATATCAT
>CAMCIX010000120.1 GCA_945875045.1 uncultured Clostridia bacterium
CGTCGGCAGCGTCAGATGTGTATAAGAGACAGGTATTAAGGAAGTGTTAACAATGTGTAAAGTTTTAGCAAAAGCTTCATACCGTTGTCCGTCGGATGCGTCATACGCAGCCTTTTGTTATTGCGCTTCCAAAATATGCCTTATGTAGGACACTGTCTCGGCTTCAGTGTCCTTTTTCAAAATTTGCGTTTATTTTCGGCGTGTTACAGCGCCGTGAATATAATTTTCTTTTAGAAAGAAGTTGTTTGAAATGAAGAAATTTGTAAGAATTATGAGCGTCTTAACGGCGGCTTGTCTCATTCTTACCGCTCTCGCAGGCTGCGGCGGCTCTAACGGCGGCTCTTCGGCAAAAATCAAAATCGGCGGAATAGGACCGATTACAGGCGGCGCCGCTATTTACGGCAACGCGGTTAAGAACGCGGCTGAAATCGCGGTTGAGGAAATCAACGCTAAGGGCGACATTCAGTTCGAGTTTATGTTTGAGGACGACGAGCACGACGCGGAAAAATCCGTAAACGCTTACAACAAGCTTAAAGACAAGGGTATGCAGATACTTATGGGTACTGTTACCACCACCCCCTGCATCGCGGTTTCCAGCGAAGCTAACGCGGACAGCATTTTTGAGCTTACTCCCTCCGCTTCCTCTACCGACGTAATCGGCGGTCAGCCCGATAAGGACGGCAACGTTACCATTCAGCGTAAGTCCAACGTTTTCCAGATGTGCTTTACCGACCCGAACCAGGGTACTGCTTCAGCAGACTATATTAAGGAAAAGGCTCTTGGAACAAAAATCGCTGTAATTTACAATAACGGCGACGCTTATTCAACCGGTATTTATCAGAAATTTGAAGCCCGTGCCAAAGAACTCGGACTTAATGTTGTAAGCGTTACCACCTTCCCGAGCGACGATAACACCGACTTCACAGTACAGCTCAACGACGCTAAGAACAAGGGCGCGGACCTTCTCTTCCTTCCGATTTACTATACTCCCGCTTCCCTTATCTTAAAGCAGGCAAAGGATATGCAGTACGCTCCGAAGATTTTCGGCGTTGACGGTATGGACGGCATACTCACCGTTGAAAACTTTGATACCTCTCTTGCAGAGGGCGTAATGCTCCTTACTCCCTTTACCGCAGACGCTACAGATGAGAAAACCCAGAGCTTCGTAAAGAAGTATAAGGAAAAATACGGCGATACCCCCAACCAGTTCGCCGCAGACGCTTACGACTGCATCTATGCCATCTATGAGGCTTGCAAGGCGGCTAACGTTACAGCGGATATGTCTAAAGAGGACATCTGCGAAAAGCTTACCGCGCAGTTCACAAGCTCTGACTTTAAGTTTAACGGTCTTACAGGCGACGGTATGACCTGGTCCGATTCAGGCGAGGTTTCCAAGTCTCCTAAGGGTATGGTAATCAAAAACGGCGCATACGCAGGTATGTAATTTTTCTAAGCAAACAGAAAAAGGGGGTTGGGCTCCAACCTCCTTTTTCGGTTTTACTTGGGCTGACGAGAGTCGAACCGGTTACGGGTTCGATTCTCGTCACACTAAATACACCGACAATGTCGGTTTGAATTTGAGGTGTAAGCATGACTTTCATTTCTAACTTAATAAACGGAATAAGCCTTGGGAGCATCTACGCCATAATCGCACTCGGATACACAATGGTATACGGCATTTCCAAAATGCTTAACTTCGCGCACGGCGACGTTATAATGGTCGGCGCGTATGTTTCGTATATCTGCACGACATCGGCAGGTATTCCGCCGATACTGTCGGTTGTGATTGCTATGGCTGTGTGTACGGTTTTGGGCATACTTATTGAAGGACTTGCTTACCGACCGCTCAGAAAGGCCTCCTCCCTCGCGGTGCTTATTACGGCTATAGGCGTAAGCTACTTTTTACAGAACTCCGCCCTGCTTATCTGGGGCAGTAACCCAAAAACCTTCAGCTCCATAGTTCCGTTTGATTCGATTGCATTATTTGACGGAAAGCTTATTATAACCGCCGAATCTATCGTAACCGTCGCGATCTGCATAATTATTATGATAGGTCTTAATCTCTTTACCAAAAACGGTAAAATGGGTAAAGCAATGCGGGCGGTTTCCGAGGATAAGGACGCGGCACAGCTGATGGGTATTAATACGAATTTCACTATTTCCATGACCTTTGCCATAGGCAGTGCCTTGGCGGCGGTAGCGGGCGTGCTTTTATGCTCGGCATACCCCGTTTTAATTCCTACCACAGGCTCAATGCCGGGTATCAAGGCGTTTACCGCCGCGGTTTTCGGAGGAATAGGCTCAATCCCCGGCGCAATGCTCGGCGGAATACTTTTGGGCATTATCGAAATTTTCGGAAAATCCTATATTTCAACCGCTTTGTCGGACGCTATAGTTTTCGCCGTGCTTATAATCGTTCTGCTTTTAAAGCCGACGGGACTTTTAGGCAAAAAGATTAACGAAAAGGTGTGAGGTGTGAATTATGAGTATTGCTTCCAAATATAAGGCTTTAAGCAAATTTGCCCGCACCAACATAAAGACCTACGGTCTTGTAATTATCGCCTTTGCGATTATGTTTCCGCTTCAGTCCGCGGGAATGCTTAATAACTCGATAAGCGGTCAATTAGTTCCCATCTGCACCTACATAGTGCTGGCTGTCTCCCTTAACCTTACGGTCGGCGTTTTGGGCGAGCTGTCCTTAGGTCACGCGGGCTTTATGAGCGTTGGCGCCTTTTCGGGCGTGGTTGCCGCCGCGGCTTTTCAGGACTCTGTCGGCTCCGACCCTTTAAGGCTTTTGCTCGCGATTATAATCGGCGGCATATTCGCGGGAATAGCGGGACTTTTAATAGGTATACCCGTTCTCCGTCTTCGCGGCGACTATCTTGCGATTGTAACCCTCGCCTTCGGCGAAATAATCAAGAATATAATCAACTGCCTGTATGTGGGTCTCGACTCAAAGGGGCTTCATTTCAGTCTGAAGGACACAGCCTCGCTCGGTATGACCAACGGCAGAATTGTTTTAAACGGTCCGCAGGGCGCGGTGGGTATTTCCAAGATAGCCACCTTTACGGCAGGGTTTATACTTATACTCTTTACCCTCTTTATAGTACTTAACATGATTTACAGCAGAACAGGCAGAGCAATCACCGCCATACGCGACAACCGTATCGCCGCGGAATCGGTGGGAATAAGCATTACAAAGTACAAGCTAACCGCATTTATCACCTCCGCCGTGCTTGCGGGTATGGCGGGCGCGCTTTACGCTATGAATTTCTCCACCGTTGCGCCTAAGAAATTCGATTTTAACACCTCTATTCTTATTCTCGTATTCGTAGTGTTAGGCGGTATGGGCAACATCTTAGGCTCTATAATCGCAACGACGGTTCTCTATATGCTCCCCGAGCTGTTAAGAGAATTTGCCGATTACAGAATGTTAATTTACGCTATCGTGCTTATTCTGGTAATGCTTGCAACCAACAGCACCAAGGCTAAGCAGATAACCGAGAACCTTAAGCTTAAAATCAAAGGTATATTTATTCACAAAAACAACAATAACGACGGCGGGGAGGTAACGGATAATGGATAAAATGGTACCCTATCCCTCGGGCGCAATAGTACCCGAGCGGGACGTCGAAAAGACCCCCATCCTCGAAACCCATCATTTAGGTATCGATTTTGGTGGACTTACCGCCGTTGACGAGTTTTCAATCACGGTCGGCAGAACCGAAATTTCGGGACTTATAGGTCCTAACGGCGCGGGAAAAACCACCGTTTTTAACCTGCTCACCAACGTTTATCAGCCCACCAGAGGTACGATTATGCTTGACGGCAAGCAGACGGCGGGAAAAACCACCGCGCAGGTAAACCGTATGGGCATTGCCCGCACTTTTCAGAACATTCGCCTTTTCTCTAATATGAGCGTGCTTGACAATGTAAAGGTCGGGCTTCACAATTCCATTAAAGAAGGCTTTTTCGCTTCTATAACCCACAGCTTAGGCTACGGCAAAGCGGAGAAAAAGGCTAACGAGCGGGCGCTCCAATTGCTTGACTTCTTCTCTATGGCGGATATGGCTAACGCCGAGGCGGGTTCTCTGCCCTACGGCGCGCAGAGAAGGCTTGAAATTGTGCGCGCGCTTGCGACAAACCCGGGCATTATACTGCTTGACGAGCCCGCGGCGGGTATGAACCCATCGGAGACCGCCGAGCTTATGGAGAATATCCGCCGCATACGCGACACCTTTAATATCGCGGTAATGCTTATCGAGCACGATATGAGCCTTGTTATGAACATCTGCGAGGGAATATGCGTGCTTGACCACGGCAAGATAATAGCAAAGGGTACGCCCGACGAAATAAAGTCCAACCCCGCAGTTATCGAGGCGTATCTCGGAAAGAAAAAGGAGGCGGACGGCAATGCTTAAGGTTGACGATATAAACGTATATTACGGCAACATTCACGCCTTAAAGGGAATTTCCTTAGAGGTTCACCCCGACGAAATAGTAGCCCTGATAGGCGCTAACGGCGCGGGCAAGTCCACCACCCTTAAAACAATTTCGGGGCTTATGCGCACAAAGACGGGCAGTATAACCCTTATGGACGAGGATATTTCCCACACAGACGCCCACAAGCTTGTCGCAAAGGGCTTAGCCCACGTTCCCGAGGGCAGACGTATATTTTTGCAGATGACGGTACAGGAAAACCTTGAAATGGGGGCTTATACACAGCCGGGATATGTTAAGGACGGCATTAATGACATTTTTGAGCGCTTCCCCCGCCTTAAGCACCGCAAGAATCAGATTGCGGGTACCCTGTCGGGCGGCGAACAGCAGATGCTCGCTATGGGACGCGCCCTTATGAGCAAGCCGAAGCTTTTAATGCTCGACGAACCCTCAATGGGCTTAGCGCCGATACTTGTTCAGCAGATTTTTGATATTATTAAGGAGCTGCACGACGCCGGCACAACCATTCTTTTGGTGGAGCAGAACGCCGAAATGGCTCTGCAAATCGCCGACCGCGCCTATGTTCTTGAATCGGGAAGAATCACGATTTCCGGCACAGGCAAGGAATTAGCCCAAAGCGATTCGATTAAAAAAGCCTATTTGGGCGGCTGAATATCCGAATCTGTCGGCACAATATTACGTAAAAACACCGAGGTCAATTCCGACCTCGGTGTTTTTATGGGTTCTGTTTCAAATTTTTGGTTCAAAGAGATTTAGGGCTGTAAAAAACAAATCGGGGTATTGGAGTAATAACAAATTTAATCATTAAATGTATGCCGGGGACCCCGACCGTCCGCGACAGACCCAGATTTAATGAATAATGAATGATGAATGATTAATAATGAATAATTGGAACGTAGGGCGGGGGCTTGTCTTCCTCCGTGTAATGTCTGAAACGCGGAACGGATAAATCCGTTCCCTACATTTTTGTCTCTTATACCCCCGATAAATCAAACGGGGGTATATATTTTTTGTCCGAGCTTTCGCGTTCCTGAAAATATACATTTTCAAAATCGCTGTCACATATATAACTAAGCACCTTTTCGTACTCCCGCTTAGTTACTCGGCGATTTATTATAGGCATATTTTCCGCCCTGCCGCAGGGGGTGTACTGGCTCATTATGCTGAAATAGGCGTCA
>CAMCIX010000121.1 GCA_945875045.1 uncultured Clostridia bacterium
CACACTGCATATCGTCGGCAGCGTCAGATGTGTATAAGAGACAGTAGTAATACTGATCAAGCATATCGCTGTCAGCGTGCCAAAAATCATTGTCAAAACAACCGGCGTAGGTTGCCGATTCGATAAGCTCGTCGGCAATCTGATCCATCTCAACACGGAGAGTAATAAAGCTGAAAATGTTAATGGCGATAACGAGAATCATCACGAAAACGACCACGCCGACGCACATATCCACATAGCCTTCGCCCTTTTTAGAGAGTAATAACTTCTTCATCATACAACCCCTCCTTATCCGAACAGGACGCCGATAGAGTCCATGATTTGAGATAAAATTACTACCACATAAACGAGCATAAAGCAGATAAGCAAACACATGGAAAGGCGTTTTACTTTTCTCGGCACCTTCTGTGCCTGAAGTCTTAGCTGCTGACGCTGAATATCGTTGAATTTAAGGGACAGCGACGCCCAATACATTTCGGTATCGTCTCCACGGAGAATACCGATAAGCCCGCGACACACATCGCTCATCATGGCAGAGCCGACTCTTGCTTCAAGCCTTGTAATCGCCGCCTCATAGTTGCCCGACTTCATATCCGCCACCGTAATATCCAGTTCGTGCTTCATTTCACGACCGGCGTTCTTTGCATAGCTTTCAAGCATATACAGCACATCGCGGCTGTGCTTTAAGGTCTTATCTATCGTAAACACCAGTCTCGGCAGTTCACTTTCGATTTTCTCACGCTTATTCCGTATCCGTACCGAAACGCTTTTTAGTTCTTTGCGGTAAAGAAATACCGCAAGGAACAGAACTACGGGAGAGAGAATGGGAAATATGAACGCCATGGGAATGGCAAATATACCGATAAGCAGCGCTTTAACAATGGCATTTGCTTTGAACTTTTCGGGGGTAATGTCCATCTGCGCCGTTTTGAGATCGGCTTCAAGCTGAGCCTTTTTGAACTCGTTGAGCTTCATGTGCTTTGCGAGAAAATCCGCAAGGTTTCCGAGCCATACATTCAGCGTTGAAGTCTTGACCTTCTGCTTTTTTGAAAGGCTCTCCACTGCTTTGGAGGTTTTAAGGTACGGAATACGGTACACATCTGCAAGTACAAAGTATAGTCCGACGCCGCAAAGCGCTCCTATAATCGCCTGTAACATACTTTTAAACCTCCTTATCTCTTGTATTCGACAGGCTTTGTATACCTCATCATAAACAATGCCGTAATCAGAATTACCATACCGCAAACGCCGCAAACAAGTTTGCCGGGCGTGGTAAAGAGCAGCGTGTGGAACCAATCCTTATTGAGCAGATACAAAAGCGGGACATTACCGACCACAAGCGCCACCATAAACCAATATTCATTACGGGCTGAGGAAAGCATTGTTTTCAGCTCACTGTTTACGATACGAACATCGGTTAGCTTTGCCACAATGGGCAAAAGCGTGTCTTTCAAGGTTCGGTCATCCTGACACTGAATAAGCGTATCGCACCATTCCCAAAATATTTCATTGTCCACCATACTTTTAAGTTTGTAAAGTGCGCGTTTGATATTGGAGGAAATGGCGGTGGCTTCGCCCTCAAAGGATTTGAACACATCACGAAGGGGCGGTTTGATATACTTGATGTTTTCTCTGACCGCCGCCACAATATCGTCCGAGCGCACATACGAGGTCGTGATGATAGACAGTGCGGTTTCAAGTTCTTCCTTTGTGTTCTTTTCGTAATAGGAAAGGGTGCTTGTCGTATAGAAAAACGGTATCAGGGCAAATGCTACTGACAACGCCGGCATAAGGAAGATGTTATCTATGAGCACCGACACGATAATTCCCGCCGCAAAGAGAACAAGCGATGCACAGCAGACAATAGTAAACTGCTTTGATTTGCCCGTAACGACAAGGGCGGTTTTCATCTTCACAAGAGTACGGTACAGTTGGTGCTTTTTCTTGTTTCCCCGAAGATTACGGGATTTGTCCCGCATGGTATCGTTCGGGGTGATAAGCTTCATTAAATCGTCGGTTACTCTTTCGGGGGTTAGCCCGAAAAGACACACGATTGAAATAATTATGAGAACTGAGCTTATGACCGGAAAAATCATTTGAAATCACCGTCCTTTACTAAAAACTGCTCTAAGGTTTTCTGCGGCACGCCGAACTGCATGAGTTTTGCCTTTAGGTGGTCGCTCATAATCTCCGGCTGTTCAAAGTAACCGTCGATTTTGTATTTACCTCGCTTCAGCTCGTTTTTTGTGATGCGAAAGCGGAAAAGCGTGTGATACTCCCGTTCTCCGGAGGGTGTAATAACGCACTCGGAAATATCCATGATTTTACGGGAATTATCTTCAAGTTTATGAGCGTACACAACAAGCGGAAATGCCTGTCCCGCCTGCATAAGTGAGGTTGCAAAGTTTATCGGAAAGCGTTTCTGACAAAGCAGAGCCAAACGCATATGAGCCGCGTCTGCCGCCGACGCATGAATAGTCGATACTACCGTGTGTCCGGTAAGACTTGCCTCCACCGCCGAATAAGCTTCGGTGTCTCTCATTTCTCCGACTACAACAATGTCGGGATTGAATCGAAGGGATGCAACCACCAAGTCCTCTTGGGTGATGTCATACGCCGGGTTATCCGACGGACGGGAAAGGGTATGAACCACATTGTTGATAACTTCGCCGTCTTTCACCTTTACAAGCGACAACTCGCGGGAGCCTGACTCAATGGTAAAGATACGCTTGTTATCCGGAATGGAAGTGAGCAGTGCGTTAAGCAGTGTAGTTTTACCGGAAGATGTTGCACCGGCTACCACAAAGGAAATACCGTAACGAAGGCACATACATAAAAAGTCGATCATTTTCTGCGTAGCATTACCGCCTTTAACAAGCGCCTTCATATCCACTCTTGACGGGTGAAGAAGTCGGATAGACACGCTGATTCCTCTGTCATCGTCTACAAGCGGTTCTTTCAGTGCCGTAATACGGGTGTTGCCCGGCAGATGTCCCTGTGACATTGGCGTTGCGTTATCTATAATCATTCCGCTGTGATGAAGCAGTCTTTTTACCACATCAACGGCGTGTTGTGGATTGTAGAAATGCTCCTTGGCTTTTTCGATATGACCGTCTGTGTAGGTTACGGCGATGTCATCCCAACCGTTGATATTGATTTCCTCAATTTCATCACGACCAAGATACTTTGTAAGCACCGAATACTCTGCCATTTCGGAATAGAGCTTATCCGAGAGTTCACGGAAGGTCATGCCTTCCACTTCAAAGCCGCTGTCGTGCAAATACTTCTCAATATATGAGCGAAGCTGAACCACCTTACTTCGGTCGGACAGCGCCGCCGCATAATTCTCGGAAATATACTCTTGTGATTTATGAAGTAATGATACGAAATCTATTTTCTGTGCCATTAAATCACCGCCTTTGCAATTTGTGCCGCCACACTCCTGTACTTTGCATCGGGAAGTCGTTCGGAGAGCGTTCCCGTGATGGTCTGATGTTTTAGTGCCTTTGAAAACGGCAGTGTAAAATCCACTCCCTTGAAGTGGTTAGCCACCTCAGAGGTAGGTAAGAACAAATCCTTGTCCTCAATATTCATAACCTTAATGCGGTTTTCGGCTCTAAGTTCAAACATTCCTGCGTTCGAAGAATAGTACGCCATACACTTAAGGTCGGGGTTTATAAGCTGAATAACTCTATCCGAATGGCTCTTTGCCATAGAGGATATAATCTCATCGGCATTTCCGGCACAATCAATTATTACATAATCCGCAAGCTCTCGCAGGAGTGAAAACAGATTTAATATCTTATCCTCGGTAGGTCGAGGATAGGAATATACGTTTTCTCCGGCTTTATATCCCAAAAAGCCGAAGTTTTCCATTGTTTTCACATGGTTTATCTGTCGTAAAATATCTTCACGGTAAATATCCGTGCGGTCCAGTGCAACGCCAACGGAATACAGTTCTTCTTCCTTACAATTCGGAAATATAAATGCAAGACAGGGCACATTCAAATCGGGAGAAAGGAATATAACCGAGCCGTTCTTTGAGTAATAGATTTCTTCTGCGACTTTCAGCGCAACAGTGGTTTTTCCGCTCCCGGGAGCACCGCAAACGGCAATTATTTTACCCATTGTCGCCACCTCCCGCAAAGAACTCGTCTTGGCTTTGAATGAACTTATTTGCCGTATCTGTATCGCCGCGGTAAACAAGTGCCGCTTGGAGCGTAGTGTCCGTTTCATACTTTGCAAGGAGCTTTGCCTGTTCGGTATTACAAAGCACGGTAATAGTGCTTGGAATCTCAAAACTGCCGTCATCGTTCTTCACGATAGAGTCTTGGTCAATACCACCCGCAGTTGTGGTGGTAATAACCTTCATATATTTAAGTTCACCGGGAATAGTGGAAGTACCGGAATTCTTATCTACAACAATAAGAGAGATAATATCCCCGTTCTGAAGCTTACCCGAAAGTCCTGCCGCAAAGGTATCTATGGTTACGCTGACCGCAACCTTACTGCCGTTAAGCGACGCGAAAACATCATCTGCACTGTTGGCGTCCTTCGTAAGCTTTGCCTTCGTGAGAATATCTCCGGCGAAAAGGGTAGAAGAAGCATACTTTCCGACAACATCAGCGGTGTTTACATACACGCCCTGCGGCATGGTATCTGTCTTGACCTTGACGGTTTCAATCTGTTCCTCTGTAATCTTCGTACCTCTGCCGACTTCCTGTTTGAGCCGAACGACCGTAGTTGTATCGCTTGTCAGACGGTTTACAAGGGGTGCGACAGCAAAGGTCATGGCAACCGCAAGAATCATGCAGACAATACCGATAATTGTTCTGTTCTTCATATTGAACCTCCTGTTTCTACATAAAATATGCCGCCATAAACCCGACGGCAAGGTATGGGATTAAGGGAAATCCCTCTGTTTTCTTTTTTCTGTTTTTAATGATGTTTACGATAATTGCGGCGATAAGTCCGAGCATCAGTCCGGCAAAGCCCTGTACGGTTCCGAGCATAAAAGCACAGGCGGCGGAAAGCTTAATATCCGCACCGCCGATTTGACTTTTGGTTATTACTGTTGTCATGAGCATAATACCGCCTACAAGCAGAGACGACAAAATCATATTCGGCAAAGCCGCCATATCCGTTCCGATAAAAGCTGCAATCACGATCATTAAATGAACATAGTCCTCGCACTCTCTTACCCGTATATCCTCATAAGAGGAGAATAGGAGGAGTAGGCAGAAAATAATACCCTTGAACGTGGTTGCAGCACATCCAAAAAAACAGAACAGTATAAGGGTTACAAATGCCGTAATACCGGCAAAGAAAAGCGTCGCTTTTTTCCTGTTGCCTTTATATGCTTCGGCAGCATACCTGCTGAGAACAACGGCAATCAGCACAGCCGCAATCACCAGCACAAAGCCGCTTATGAGGACAAACGGGTTTTCCGTAAGCTTCGGTATATCATACGGCATAATAGGTCGAATCATCAAATGCATTCAATGCGCCCCTTTCATAGTAAAATAGGCGGCGGGGTGCCGCCTCCTGCACCCCGCTGTCGTTGTTTAACCTGCGTAGTTGAAAAGCCCCTGAATCTTGGTGGTCACGGTGGGCATGATGGT
>CAMCIX010000122.1 GCA_945875045.1 uncultured Clostridia bacterium
ACACACTGCATATCGTCGGCAGCGTCAGATGTGTATAAGAGACAGGAAAACGCCTCGCCTATAAGTATAATTTCGGGGCGCTCGTCCTCACTGTCTTTTGTTATGTCAACCTCCACCGCCTTAGAAGCTACCTTTTGTACCGTTTCGGTAATTTGTACGTTTTGCGGTGTTTCGATCGGTTTCGGCTTATTTTCCGGTAAAACAGGCTCTACTTTTTCGCCCTTACTGCCCACCGTTGAATAATTATCCATAAAAGCAGGTCTTGAGGGGCTTCTGAGGGTTGTGTTATTTTTAGGATTATGTAAACTAATGCTTTCGGGGTATGCCCTTTCCGCAACCGTCGGCTCCTTTATCGCCTGCTGGCGGTACTCGGCGGCGCTCATACGGCTGAACGGGTTGAAAACAGGCTCCTTAAACTTCACCTCGGGTCTTGTATCCCCGACGGTGAGGGCGTTTTTAACCGCCCCGTATACCGCGTCAAAAATACGCCGTTCGTCCGAAAAACGCACCTCTGTCTTAGCGGGGTGAACGTTTACGTCCACCGTATCAAACGGAACGGTGAGATAAAGCACAAAGGCGGGGAATTTTCCCACCATAGTGCTGTTTTTATACGCCTGCTCCGCCGCCGCGGAAACCGTACCCGAACGGACAAGTCTTCCGTTTAAAAAGACAAACTGATAATTCCTTGTAGGTCTGCAGGAAACCGGCTTGCAGGTAAGCCCCGAAACGGCAACCCGCTCCCGCTCCCCCGAAACGGGGATGAGGGTATTCGCAAGCTCGCGACCCAAAACGCTGTAAACCGTGCCGTTTATCTTGCCGTCGCCCGCCGTGTTAAGGGTCTGCTTGCCGTCACGGATAAACCTAAAAGCGATTTCGGGGTGGGAAAGGGCAATTCTGTCGACTACGGCGGCGGCGGCGTTCGCCTCGGAAACGTCCTTTTTCAAAAACTTCATACGGGCGGGGGTGTTGTAAAAAATATCGCGGATAATAATTGTCGTCCCGTCGGGACAGCCCGCCTCCTCGTAAAGGGTCTCTTCTCCGCCCTCGATTATATAATGAGTGCCAAGCTCGTTTTCCTTGGTCTTAGTAAGCATCTCAACCTTAGCAACCGAGGAAATCGCCGCAAGCGCCTCTCCCCGAAAGCCCAGAGTTGCAATAGAATTAAGGTCGTCGTCCTTTTTAATTTTACTTGTGGCGTGGCGCAAAAAAGCCGTGGGAACGTCGCCGTGCTCAATTCCGCAGCCGTTGTCGGTAATCCTTATGTAGCTTATTCCGCCCCCGGTTATCTCGACGGTGATACTGTCCGCCCCCGCGTCAATAGAATTTTCAACCAGCTCCTTAATAACCGACGACGGGCGCTCCACAACCTCGCCCGCGGCGATAAGCTCGGCAACCTGCTTAGGCAAAAGATTAATTTTCGGCATTTTTACGCCTCCTTTAAAACTGATTTTTAAATTGCTTTCGCTTTACTTACAATATCGAAAAGTATCTGCATTGCCTCAATCGGCGTAAGTGTGTTTACGTCAATGCTTTGAAGCTCACGGAGAATATCCTGCGCCCCCTGCATTTCAAGGGGCAGCTGCATATCGGGGTCGGAGACTGTCTTGTAGGTCACAATCCCCTCCTCCTCGGTTTTCTTTAAAATCTGCTTTGCGCGTTTTATAACCTCGTCGGGTATGCCGCCTAATTTTGCAACCTCTATGCCGTAGCTGTCGTCCGCGCCGCCCCGTACAATGCGTCGCAAAAAGGTTATATCGTCGCCCCGCTTTTTGACGGCGATATTATAGTTCTTAACCCCGTCAAGCTCGTTTTCCATCTCGGTAAGCTCGTGGTAGTGGGTGGCGAAAAGCGACTTAGCTCCCAGCTTTTTCTTATCCGCCACAAATTCCAGCACCGCCCTGGCTATCGACATACCGTCAAAGGTGGAGGTTCCTCTGCCAATCTCGTCAAGTATTAAAAGACTTTTTTCGGTAGCGTTTTTAAGAATTTCGGCGACCTCACTCATCTCGACCATAAAGGTGGACTTGCCCGCCGCCAAATCGTCCGACGCGCCTACTCTGGTGAAAATCGCGTCAACCAGACCGATTTCCGCCGTCTCGGCAGGAACAAAGCAGCCTATCTGCGCCATAAGGGTAATAATCGCGACCTGCCTCATATAGGTGGATTTTCCCGCCATATTAGGGCCGGTTATTATAGCACAGCGTTCGTCCTTCATATTAAGAAAGGTATCATTAGAGACAAAGGGAGTGCTTATCACCTGCTCGACAACAGGATGTCTTCCCGATTTTATCATTATAGTTCCGCTGTTATTAACAAGCGGACGGCAATAGCGGTTATTAACCGATACCTCCGCAAAGGAGCAAAGCACGTCAAGCCTTGCGATAGCCGCGGCGGTTTTCTGAAAGCGTACAAGCTCGGCGGCGGTCTTTTTCCTTATACCGTCGAATATTTCATATTCCAGCTGAACAATGCGATCCTTAGCGGTAAGCACCCGCTTTTCGATTTCCTTTAGCTCCTCTGTAATAAACCTCTCGCAGTTAGTAAGGGTCTGCTTTCTTATGTAATCCTCGGGAACCTTATCAAGAAAAGAGTTGGTAACCTCGATATAGTAGCCGAAAACCTTATTGAAGCGGACTCGGAGGTTTTTAATGCCCGTCCGCTCCCGTTCTCTTGCTTCAATATCGGATAAAAAGGTGGTTCCGCTGTTCATATCTCCCCGCAGAGCGTCAACCTCCGCGCTGTAGCCCTTTTTAATAAGACCGCCCTCCCGCACCGAAAAGGGCGGATTTTCTTCAATCGAGCTGTCGATAAGCTGGGCTATATCCTCTAAGGTATCGATATCCGAGTAGATTTCCTTTAGCATTTTACAGTTGACCGAAGAAATGAGATTTTTAAGCATCGGGAAGCGGTGCGCCGTTGCCGAAACCGCGATAAGGTCGCGGGCGGACGCCGTACCGTAAACCACACGCGACATAAGCCGCTCCACGTCCCGTATGCCCGACAAATATTCGGCTATTTCACCGCGAAGCACGGTGTCCGAGCAAAGCTCCTCTACCGCGTTCTGCCGCAGATTAATACCTGTTATGCTTATAAGCGGCTTTTCAAGCCATCCCCGCATAAGCCGCTTGCCCATTGCGGTTTTGGTTCTGTCAAGCACCCATAAAAGGGAGCCCTTTTTGGACTTTGAGCGCATAGTCTCGGTAAGCTCTAAGTTGCGTATCGCGGTCATATCGAGCCGCATATACTGACTGCCCGAATAGACGTCAATTTTATTTACCGCAATGTTCCCGCTTTTACCCGTTTCGTAAAGGTAATCGATAAGAGCGCCCAATGCCGAAAGCATAGGCTCATTAAGGGCTTCAAGCTCCTCCGCCTTAAAATGCTTTAAAGCAAGGGGCTTTGTTCTGTCCGCCAAAAAGCTTTCGTTCGGTCTTACCGTAACCATAGCGGAAAAGCTCTCGGCAATATATTCAAAAAGGGAAGTAAACTCCGTCTTTAAGCTCTCCGACAGTAAAAGCTCGCTCGGAGAAAAGCGGGTAAGCTCGTCGATAACCCTCTGCTGTGCCCCGTCTTCTTCAAGGCAGGTGACGTGACACTCGCCCGTCGAAATATCTGTAAAGCAAAGCCCGACACCCTCTTTACAGGCGGAAACCGCGGCAAGGTAGTTGTTTCTGCCCTCGTCGAGCATTGCGTCCTCAATCACCGTACCCGGGGTCACGACCCTTATAATATCCCGCTTTACAAGCCCCTTTGCGGTCGCGGGGTTTTCGGTCTGCTCGCAGATTGCGACCTTATACCCCTTTTCAACAAGCCGCGCTATATACGCTTCACAGCTGTGATAGGGTACTCCGCACATAGGCGCGCGCTCATCCTGCCCGCAGTCCTTGCCCGTAAGCACCAAATCAAGCTCCTCCGACGCCGTTTTCGCGTCGTCGTAGAACATTTCGTAAAAATCGCCGACCCTGAAGAAAAGAATACTGTCCTCATTCTGCGACTTTATCTCAACATACTGCTTCATCATCGGAGACAGCTCCGCCACTTTAACTTCCCCCGCTTTCGGTTAATTTTTTTGTTTTTTAATGACAGCCGCCGCAGGATTCACAGCTGCCCGTACAGGCAGAGTGTGTATCGCAGGTCATGGGATCCTCGCCGTCAAGGCTCTTTGAAATAATTGTGTTAACCTCGTTTACCATAGTATCAAGCTCCGCCTTAGCGGTGTTGTACTCCACCATTGCGGGGGAGGACATAATATCGCTGTAAACCTTTCTTAGCTTTTCGTTAAGCTCCTTAACCTTATCGTCGTTCTTATCGTCGGAGCTAACCTCCCTGTCAAGCTCCATACGGACGATATTAAACTGACCTATCGCGTCCTGCAAATCCTTATCGGAATCATTCGCAAGCCTTGCCTTTGCGTAGCGGATAAACCGCTCGTCCTGCTGAATAGCCGTTCCTAATTCTCTTGCCTTTTCTATAACGTTCATTGTAAAATTTCCTCTCTGTATTTATTCTGCCGTGCCTGATAGCACGCCGTCATATGAATTTACTTTAACGTTTACGAATTTGCCCAGCATACTCTCGTCGCCCTTAAATTCAATAACCGCCGTTCCCGAATTGTGCCCCGACATAAAGCCGTCCTTACTGCCAACGCCGTCACAAAGCACCTTATAGGTTTTGCCTATATGCTTTCTGATATTCCTTTCGGCGATTTCCTCCTGAACCTTTAAAAGCTCCGAAAACCATTTTCCCTTTTCCTCCCTTGAAACAGGGTCGTCCATCACAGCGGCGGGCGTACCCTCGCGGGGGGAATAGATAAAGGTGAAAAGCGAGGTGAACTCAACCTCCCTTACAAGACTTAGGGTTTCCTTAAAGTCCTCGTAGTTCTCGCCGGGGAAGCCGACTATAATATCGGAAGTGAGCGACAAATCGGGAATCTGCTCCTTTGCGTAATTAACAAGCTCTAAATACTTCTCTCGGTCGTACCGCCTGTTCATACGCTTTAAAATTCGGTCGCTCCCGCTCTGGAAGGGCAGGTGCAGATGACTGCTTACCTTTTCGCAGTCCCTTATTGTGTCGATTAGTTCCCTTGTGCAGTCCTTCGGGTGGGAGGTCATAAAGCGGATTCTGAAATCGCCGTCAAGAGCGTTTATCCGCCTTAAAAGCTCGGCGAAATTCACGCCGCTGTCGCTACCCTTGCCGTAGGAGTTGACGTTTTGACCCAAAAGGGTAATATCCTTATACCCCGCCGCAATCATCTCCTTTGCCTCGGCTAAAATTCTTTCAGGCTGACGCGAGCGCTCCCGCCCCCTAACATAGGGAACAATGCAGTAGGTGCAAAAATTATCACAGCCGTACATAATAGGCAGCCACCCTTTAAAGCTTCCGTCCCTCTTAATCGGCTGATCCTCGGGTATCTCGGCGTTTTGAAGGGTTAAATCGAAAACTCGCTTTCCTCCCGACAGGCGTTTATAAATAAACTCGGGCAGTCTGTACTGCACCTGAGTGCCGAAAACCATATCCACATAAGGATAGCTTTTCTTTATCTTGTCCGCAACGCTCTGTCTTTGAGCTGTCTCTTATACACATCTCCGAGCCCACGAGACCTCTCTACAT
>CAMCIX010000123.1 GCA_945875045.1 uncultured Clostridia bacterium
CTCCGAAAATCCACATTTCATCGCAAAACCACAAAAGGGACAGCCCCGCCGCCATGCCGATCTCGCGCTCCTTCGGAATCGTATCGTTCAGACATAAGGCATAAAAATGCGGCACGACAGGAGCCATGCCGCACAGCAGAGCGAACTTGGTGTATTCTTTGACTTTTTGCAGATTCGTTGATATATTGCCGCCGAGGGGAGAACAGATATACACCTTTTTCATCACTCGTCATCATCATCCTTTTTCCGTTTTGCCGCCATGATAATGCAGGAAATCAATCCTCCGATAGCAACTGCACCGAGTCCGATCCAAAAACCGAGATTGCTGTTGTCACCGGTCTGCGGGCTTTCGGGAACAGGAGGCGCAGGAGGCGTGAGCTTTACAGTCTGATCCTCATCCTCAATATCCGCATGAACAGCGATTTCTGCATCGTCACGGTACAGGCTTTCAAACACAACGATTTCTGTCGAGGTTGTCAGTTCCGCTGCGTCAAACACAAAGGTGACGGCAATCTCGCCGTCCGATGAATCGGGCTTAAAGGTAAAGGAACTGCGAATTTCCTTACCGTCAATCAACAGCGGCTCTCCCGTAGCTTTGTTTATCAGAACGCCCTTGACGGTGTACTCTTTGTCGGGTGTGAGGTTTTTGTAGGATACGGTATCCTCAATCATTACTCTGCCGTCCGCTGTGATCTCTTTCTTTCCTTCTGCCGTTGCTTTCGTCCGGATTTCGGGAATCTTTACAGTGACGGTCTGTCCTTCATCCTCAATATCTGCGTGAACGGCAAGTTCTGTGCCGTCGCAGAAGAGAGTTTCAAACACAACAATCTCGGTATTCATCTTGATATACTTGGAATCAAAGGTAAATGTTACGGTTACTTCTCCGGTTGGATTTTCGGGCGTGAATACTGTTTCGGAACGGATTTCCTGCCCGTTAATCACAAGTGGCTCTCCCGTGGTCTTGTCCATCAGAACACCGTTCAGAACGTATTCCTTGCCGGGAATTAGGTGCTTGTAGGATACTGTATCGGTGAGTGTGAATACCTCTGTCGCACAGATTTCCTTTTCACCGTCAACAGTTGCAAGCGTTCCGATTTCGGGGATACGGTCATTTATCACGGTAATTTCGATTGTCTGCTCATTTTCGGATACGGTAACAGAGTAGATTTCCTCATTCGGCAGAAATCCCTCGGCAGGCATTATTTCCTTGATAAGCCAATCACCATACGGGACATTGCAGAAGGTGAAGATGCCATCCTCGCCGGATTCAGCAGTGAGAATAGCATTGTCCTTTGTAAACTCTGCAGCATCCGTGCGGAATAGTCCGAACAAAGCTCCTGAAACGAGCTCTTCGGTTTCACGGTCGATTTTCAATCCTTTGACCGTACCGTAGAGGATTTCATTCTTTATGGCTTCGCCGTTATTCACTTTGATTTCTACCAAGGCATTCTCCTGTCCGGCATAGGCGAATTCTATAGGGTATTTCTCGTCCGAAAGGACATAGCGATTGTCTGCGGCAATTTCCATGACATAGGCTTTTGCACCGACAGGAAGATCGGTTTTCAATGTGGCATTGCCGTTTTCATCGCAGTTCACAATTTCGAGCAAACTATTTGCAGGAATTACCGAGCCGTCCGCGGCGGTCAGATCCTCCGCGGCAAACAAGCCAAACTGTACCGACAGGATTTCTCCGTTATTTCCGATGCCGAAAAGCTCATCCTTGTCCAACACTTTAGAAAGGATGATTTCTGCCTTTTGGCGCTCGTTACAGAACTCAGTCGCCGTTTCCGTGATGCTGATTTCCTGTCCGGCATAGGTCAGTTCGACAGTATGAATTTCATCATTTAATACCGTACCGTAAGGAGCTTTGGTTTCTTGAACTTCATATTTACCGAGATAGAGAGGTTTGCTTACAGCGGTTCCGTCCTTGTCAGTCGTAACGGTATCCACAACCTCACCTTTTGCATAACGAAGTGTACCGTCTTGCGTATAAATATCTTCAGCCGCAGTCACCTCATAGATCGCGCCTGCAAGTCCTCGGGCGGAGTAAACAGGCTGATAGATACCGTCACTCTCCATAACGGAGGAGAACATCTCACCGGTCTTTGTTACGGTGATCGTGCCTTTCTGCGAGACATTGTGCTTTTCCACCGTCACGACGGTTTGACTGCCGTCCACCTTAAAGGGAATGGGAGTGCTGTCGAGAACATATCCGAAGCAGGTATTCTGTTCAATGATTTCATAATTCCCGAACGGAAGAGCCTCCGGCAGCATGAGTTTGCCTGTAGCGTCGGTGTAGTAGGTGTCAATATCCACAGGCGTCGGGTAGTTGATGTGCTGCACGATATATTCACCTGTGTCTGTATTGCGCACCTTAAAGCCTATTCCCGAAGCGGGGATTACCTTGCCGGTTTCAATATCCTTTTTGACAATCTCAATCAGAGATTCAAAAGTTGCGTTGTTGATGAGGAAACGATAGACTTCGCCGTCCTCGGAGACAAACACATCGAAGGGAGGCATAAGCTCTTTTCCGTCCCGGCCTTTGGTCTGCTTCACGGTGTAAATACCGTAAGGTAGTTCCTTGCTTTCGGCAAACCCGAACTCGTCGCAGAGAAGAGTATCTCTTTCGGCTTCCTTTGCGTTTGCATAGGAACCGGAGGACTTGAGATACACCTCAAATACCGCACCCTGTTCCGGCGTTTCAATCTGCGTCGAGCCGTCATCACAATGCTTGATTACGGCAACTTTGCCTTTTCTGACTGTTTCAAGAATATCCGGCGCGGCGTTGTTATACTCAACGGTATAACGCTTCGGCTCAACTCCGATATGCTCGCTGCCGGAGGTTACGAGATAACCTTCGCTTGCAGAGATTTCACGCAGATTCCAATCGGTATCGCAGATATACCAGCCTGTGGTGAACTGACCGTTTGCGTCGGTGGTATAGGCGTCGATTAACTGCTCACCCTTGAAAATCCCATAGACAGCACCGCAAAGCGTTGCGTCACCCTGCGCTGTGCCTGTTTCCTTATCGCTCTTGGTTACAGTAAGCTGCCATTTCTTGAGGATATTGGTGAAGGATTTGTTTGTCACCTTGTTCCACTCAATCGCCGCCGTTTGCTTTTCGGGAACGACATAGCGGATACCGGTGTCTAATTCTTCAAGGGTGTATGGCGTACTGCCGGAGATAAGAACATCGTTAAAATATGCCTTACCGGAGCTGTCGGTAACTGCATATTCATCTACGGCATGACCGGACAAAGAAGTGCCGGACAAGTGGAATTTCACGCCCTCGTTCAGTCCGTCCTCACTGGTCTTGGTGACCGTCAGATCACCACGCTTTAATACATTGCTGAAAGTGACGGTTGAGGTATGTCCTGAAACAACAGTAACACGGCGGATTTCCTGCGGTTCGTATTTGTTGTCCGTAATTTCTGTTACGGTGTAAACGCCGGGGCGTAAGTTATCCACCTGAATCTGACCGCCGTTTTTGGTGACCACCGTCTGATCTACGCCGTTGCCCTGCAAACGGAAGGACACGCCGTCAACTATGCCGTCCTCGCTTGTTTTAATTATCCTTGCAGAGCCGTAGCTTGCCTTCAGATAAAGAAAACCTTTTACCGGGTCAGTCACATCTTGGGCAAAGGTTACGGTATCCTGTTTGCCGCCGCTCTGTGAGATGACTCCGTCGCTCCAGACAATTAAGCCCTTTCGCTTTGAGGTATTCTTTTCCGCTGTAATTGTAACCGCCTTGTCGGTTACGGAATCAGCCTTCACTGTAAGGGTGTCGCCGCTTACATTAAAGCGGATACCCGCAGTATCCGAGGAATAGGTGTAATTGCCAAGAACATGGTTTGTGTCTGTAAGCACCGTTTCGTATTCCTTGCCGTTCCACTTAAATTCCACAGTCTGTGCTTTGCCTGTAGATCGGCGCATAAAGCTCGGCACCTTTGTGTGGTTTAACACGCTGTTTTCAATGGATTTGTAATAGGATAGAATTTTAGAGCGAAGCGGATGATCAGCTCTTATCATATCCAATACCGCACTGTAGCCCGACGGCGCAATATGGTTAAAGTCTGCGTCGCGCTCGCCTATAACGGTTTCCCATATAAGGAGCTGAGTCGCAATAGCGTGAGCCATTTTATTTGCGTCGCCTTCGTTATGACTGCGCCAGCTAAGAGAAATAGTGCCTGTATAGCCGTATTCAAAAATTCTGCCTATTAAAACCTTAACATCGTCAGGTGCAATAGCATTATTCAGGTCAGACGGATAGTTGTTCCAGAAGTTCTCGTCCTTTTTTGTAAAGCTGTCGCCCTGACTGATGTGTACGCCAAGCTCAATGCAGTAGCATATATTACCCGTCCACGAATCCATCGCAAATACCGAGTAATATTTATTAGCTCCTGTATGCCAGCCGTTAACAAATGTCATTTCTCCGTGACCCCAAGTGGTGGTACTGTAATTCACATCGTCATTTCGCGGGAAAGCGATAGCCACGACATTTGACGTTTCCAACGCCGCGTTTACGGGTGTGACAAGCACGGTAAAAAGCGAAATAAACATAATTAATGCGAGAAGCAGAGCGGCTCCGCGTTTAAAAGTAGATTTAATCATATATTTCCTCCTCAGTCATAATAAAAAAGCACCGCTTTTTAAGCGATGCAGTCAATAATACTTGTTTGGTTTTAAGAATAGCCTATATACAGCAGATATGAGTTTTCGCCGTCAGGCTCCGCCCATATTAAGACCTGCGTAACCGATTTGTCACGCAAATATCTGTCAAGCCGATTTTTTATATCTCTTTCAAGATACTTTGAACCCGAATTCGCGCTTATGGGTGCGTCCCGGCAATCCGACGCAGAGCTGTCGATTTTAAGACCTATACTTTGAGCATAGTCTTCAGCGTATTTGACCCAATAATCTATATTAAAGGTCGGGGCGGGCGATTCAGGTAAATCCGGTTCTTTCGGCTCGGTCAGATCGGGTTCTTTCGGTTGTTCCGTAATCGCAGGCGGCTCGAAAGATTTTGTTTCCTTGCTTACGATAGGTTTGGATATTTCAGACTTCGGCGGTTCTTCAGGCTTTGGCGGTTTTATTTCATCAGCCGATTTTACACTTTTAGATTCATCAGTTGAAGCTGCCGTCCTTTTTTCCTCTGCCCGTGCAGGCTCGGCGGCATGGATATCCTCTGTTTCGATTTCGGCGGCGATGTCATCACTCATTTCACTGTTGCCCGATGCTACATCCGCCGAAAAGCTTATCTCAGATGCTCTGTCCGCCATACTAACGGTTTTGCTGTCAGCACAGCCCGCAAGACAAAGGGATAATATTGCCGTTATTATTAAAAGCTTGCTTTTCATAAAATTTATCGCCTCCGCCTACAAGAATACACAGAATTTTCCAAAAGTCCAGATAATCATCTTAAAACCGTCGAAAAAAAGTTACATTGACTGCTCAAAGCCTTGATACTCGCCGTTTTCCTGACTCTGCGCTTCTTCAAGCTTTTGTCCGTATGCAGTCAAAACCGCGTTATAGAGCTCGTTTCGCGCGTCCGCGGTTACAGGATGGAAAATTTCGCTGTAATGAGTTTTCCCGTCCTTTTCGTACT
>CAMCIX010000124.1 GCA_945875045.1 uncultured Clostridia bacterium
TGCGGAAAATTCCGTAAAGGCGGGGGCTACCCTTACCGAGATTACGGTGGAGGAAACCGCCGAGCTTACGGTGCTTACAATAAAGGACGACGGCTGCGGAATGACCGAGGAGATAGTAAAATCGGTCACCAATCCGTTTTACACCACAAGGACTACCCGCAAGGTAGGTATGGGTATTCCGCTTTTAAAGCTTGCCGCCGAGCAGACGGGGGGAAGCCTCAAAATCGAATCCCGCTGTGAAAGGGATTATCCCGATAATCACGGTACGGTTGTTCGGGCGAAATTTTATAAAAATCATATTGATATGACGCCTTTAGGCGATGTTATATCGAGCATTGTGACCCTGATTCAGGGTCACCCCGATACCGATTTCCTGTTTAAGCATATACTGCCCGATAAAACGGTTTTACTTGATACAAGGGAGCTTAAAGCCGTTTTAGGGGATGTTCCGCTTAACAGCTATGAGGTAATTAAATGGATAGAAGAATATCTTAAAGAACAATATTCTTAAACCGTATGAAAGGAAGAAAAATATGAAGTCATTGGCTGAATTACAGGCAATAAAGGACAAAATGAAGGATAAGGTTATCCTTCGCGAGGGCGTAAACGATGTACGCGTAGTTGTCGGAATGGCGACCTGCGGTATCGCGGCGGGAGCTCGTCCCGTGCTTAACACCCTCGTTGAGGAGGTAAGCAAGGCAGGTCTTTCGGATAAGGTCACCGTTTCGCAGACAGGCTGTATAGGCATCTGCCAGTTAGAGCCTATCGTTGAGGTTTTCGAGGCGGGCAAGGACAAGGTCACCTATGTTAAAATGACCTCTGAAAAGGCTAAGCGCGTTGTTGAAGAGCATCTTAAGGGCGGCAAGGTTGTAAATGAATATACAATCGCCGGTCATAAGGAATAATTGGAGGTAAAATTATGATTCGTGCACATGTATTGATTTGCGGCGGTACAGGCTGTACCTCCTCCGGAAGTCAGGCTATTCAAAAGGCTTTTGCCGAAAATATTGAAGCCTTGGGACTTTCGGACGAGGTAAAGCTGGTACAGACCGGTTGCTTCGGTCTCTGCGCATTAGGCCCTGTTGTTATCGTTTATCCCGACGGTACATTCTACAGCAGAGTAACTCCCGAGGACGTTAAGGAAATCGCCAAGGAGCATCTCTTAAAGGGTAGAATTGTTGAACGCCTTGTTTATAATGACACAGGTAAGGAAGAGGTAGAGGTCGGCAACGTAGCTTTGGGCGACACCGCCTTCTATAAATCTCAGAACCGTGTTGTACTGCGTAACTGCGGCGTTATCAACCCCGAGAATATTGACGAGTATATCGCTATGGACGGCTACGCCGCTCTCGGTAAGGTGCTTACCGAAATGACCCCCGAGGACGTTATTAAGTGCGTTACCGATTCAGGTCTTCGCGGCAGAGGCGGCGGCGGCTTCCCGACCGGCAGAAAGTGGGCGCTCTGCGCTCCCAACAAGGCTCCGCAGAAGTATGTCGTATGTAACGCAGACGAGGGCGACCCGGGCGCGTTTATGGACCGTTCGGTGCTTGAGGGCGACCCCCACTCGGTAATCGAGGCTATGGCTATTGCGGGCTACGCTATCGGCGCTACACAGGGTTATGTTTATGTCCGCGCGGAGTACCCGATTGCGGTTAAGCGTTTGCAGATAGCTATCGATCAGGCGCGTGAATACGGACTTTTGGGCAAAAATATCTTCGATTCGGGCTTTGACTTCGATTTACATATCCGCTTGGGCGCAGGCGCGTTTGTTTGCGGCGAGGAAACCGCCCTTATGACCTCAATAGAGGGCAACCGCGGCGAGCCGAGACCCCGTCCGCCCTATCCGGCAGTTAAGGGACTTTACAATTCTCCGACGGTTGAAAACAACGTTGAGACCTTTGCTAATATCCCGCAGATTATTCTTCGCGGCGCTGATTGGTTTGCTTCAATGGGAACCGAGAAGTCAAAGGGCACGAAGGTATTTGCGTTAGGCGGTAAGATTAAGCACACGGGACTTGTTGAAATCCCGATGGGAACTACGCTCCGTCATATTATCGAGGACATCGGCGGCGGTATTCCGAACGGCAAGAAGTTTAAGGCGGCTCAGACAGGCGGACCTTCGGGCGGCTGTATTCCCGCAAGCCTTATCGATACCGAGGTTGATTACGATAACTTAACGGCAATCGGCTGTATGATGGGCTCGGGCGGACTTATCGTAATGGACGAGGACACCTGTATGGTTGATATGGCTAAGTTCTTCCTCGAATTTACGGTTGACGAGTCCTGCGGTAAGTGCACCCCCTGCCGTGTAGGTACAAAGCGCTTGCTTGAATTGCTCGATAAGATTACAAAGGGCAACGGTACTATGGAAGACCTTGATAAGATGGAGGAGCTTTGCCACTACATTAAGCAGAACTCTCTCTGCGGTCTCGGTCAGACCGCTCCTAACCCCGTGCTTGCAACCCTTAAGTTCTTCCGTGAGGAGTATGTCGCTCACGTTAAGGATAAGGTTTGCCCCGCGGGAGTATGTAAGGATCTCGTTTCTTACTCAATCGACGCCGATAAGTGCAAGGGCTGTACAAAGTGCGCCCGTAACTGCCCCGTCGGCGCAATTAACGGCACTATCAAGAGCCCGCACGAAATCAATCAGAACGCCTGTATCAAGTGTGGCGCTTGTATTTCCAACTGTCCGTTCGGCGCGATTGTTAAAAAGTAAGAAAGGAGCCTTTAATAATGGATATGTTAAATGTTAAAATAAACGGTATTTCGGTAAGCGTACCCAAGGGCTCTACAATTTTAGACGCCGCGCGCTTAGCGGGAATTGAAATTCCCACACTCTGCTTTATGAAGGAAAAGAACGAGATCGGCGCCTGCCGTATCTGCGTTGTCGAGGCTAACGAGGGCAGAGGCTTCAGGATTGTTACCGCCTGCGTATACCCCGTAAGTGAGGGTATGGAGGTGCTTACAAACACCGAGAAAATTCAGAAAGCAAGAAGAACCACCTTGGAGCTTATTCTGTCTACACACGATAAGAAGTGTCTTTCCTGCGTTCGTTCCACCAACTGCGAGCTTCAGAAGCTCTGCCGCGATTACGGCGTTGACGAAACGGAGTTTGAGGGCTTTAAGCCTGTTTACGAGCTTGACGAGTCTACACCCCACCTTGTAAGGGATAACAACAAGTGCGTGCTTTGCCGCCGCTGTGTTGCCGCCTGCAAGGAGCAGTATGTAAGCGTTATAGGCGCTAACAACCGCGGTATAGACACCGCAATCGGCACTCCGTTTGAGGTTGGTCTTTCCAATGTTCCCTGTATCTCCTGCGGTCAGTGTACCGTTGTCTGCCCGACAGGCGCATTAACCGAAAAGGACGATACCGACAAGATTTGGGAGGCTCTTGCCGACCCGACAAAGCACGTTGTAGTCCAGACCGCTCCGTCCGTAAGAGCTACCTTGGGCGAGTGCTTCGGTATGCCGATAGGCACAAACGTAGAGGGCAAGATGGTTGCCGCTCTGCACAGATTGGGCTTTGACAAGGTGTTTGATACAAACTTCGGCGCCGACCTTACAATAGTTGAGGAGGCAAACGAGCTTGTCGAGCGCATTAAGAACGGCGGAACTCTGCCGATGATTACCTCCTGCTCGCCCGGTTGGGTTAAGTTCTGCGAGTTTTATTATCCCGATATGCTTAAGCATCTTTCTACCTGCAAGTCTCCCCAGCAGATGGCAGGCGCGGTAATTAAGACATATTACGCCGAAAAGGCGGGCATTGACCCCAAAGACATCGTTTCTGTTTCGGTTATGCCCTGTACCGCTAAGAAGTTCGAGATTGGCAGAGCCGACCAGAGCGCGGCGGGCGTTCCCGACGTTGATATTGCTATCACTACGCGTGAGCTTTCGCGTATGATTATGCGCGCGGGTATGCACTTTGATTGGTTGCCCGACGAGGAATTTGACAATCCGCTCGGCGAGGATACGGGCGCGGCTGTAATCTTCGGCGCAACAGGCGGCGTTATGGAGGCGGCGCTCAGAACCGCTAACGACTGGCTTACGGGCAAGGATAACACCGATGTTGACTTCACCGCTGTCCGCGGCACACAGGGACTTAAAGAGGCTACCGTTAACATTAACGGCTCTGACATTAAGGTTGCCGTTGCATCGGGCGCGGCGGCGGCTAAGTGTGTAATGGATATGATGAAGAACGGTAATCCGAACGGCTGGACCTTTGTTGAGATAATGGGTTGTCCGGGCGGCTGTGTAAACGGCGGCGGTCAGCCGATTCAGCCCCAGTATGTAAGGGATACCGTTGACCTTAAGGCTAAGCGCGCTAAGGCTCTTTATGATCAGGACGCTTCAATGCCTTTAAGAAAGTCGCACGAATCTCCTGTTATCAAGACCCTTTACAGCGAGTGGTACGACGGCTTCGGCGGTCACAAGGCTCATCACGACCTGCACACCTCATACGTTCCGCGTAAAAAATATTCAAAATAAGATATAATATTTTGATAGGGACTGCCGTAAAAAGCAGTCCCTAAATTTATCTGATTGACAAAACACTCTTTTTGGATTATAATAAGTATATAATTTTTTTGAGAGGAACGCGTATGTTTTATAAAAAACACATATCGTTTTTGATAATATGCTTAATATTTTCCTTGTTGCTTTCGGGCTGTAGGGATACTGTGGATTATTCAAGCTCACCTGTTATCCCCGGCGGGGAGGATCTGACCCACAGCGAGGTAAGCTCCGCTGATGCTTCTTCGGATCTAACCGTTTCTGAACCGGAACAAAGCAGTCAAGCAAGCTCTGAGACTCCCTTGAAGCCTGTTAATCCTCCTGCTTCAAGCACCGCACCGCATCTTCACGCATTTAAGATAACAAGGGTGGAGTCTACCTGCACAAAGGAAGGCTATACTCTTTATGAGTGCAGCTGCGGCGAAACGAAAATAGACGATTATGTTCCTAAAAAAGGGCATACCTTCGGCGAGTGGAATACCGTTACAGAGCCTACAGCAACAGCCGTGGGCTTGAAGGAACGCACCTGTACGGTTTGTGGCGAAAAGGAGACGGAGCAGATTCCGATTGTTTACGCTTATTCCGCGCTCTCAAAAGAGGTTTTCGAGCTTGTGAATAACGAAAGAGCCAATGCAGGCTTGCCCGCTCTTGCCTACCGCCAAGATCTGCAAATCTGCGTTAATATCCGTGCGGAAGAAATTATGGAAAAGTTCGACCATATCAGACCTAATAACACCGAGTGCTTTACCGTTCTTCCGGAAAACAATATTGATGAATATTCGGCGGCGGGAGAGAATATCGCCGAGGGTCAGGAAACAGCTAAGGCGGTTATAGAAAGCTGGATGAATTCTGAGGGTCATAAGGAAAATATCCTTTCTGAAAAATATACGGGAATAGCGATAGGCGTTGCCGAAAAGGACGGAAGATATTACTGGGTGCAGATATTTATAGGATAAATCACGCATAGAACTAATCAAGTGGCTGTAAAAAACAAATCGGAATTTGTAGAGTTAATTCGTAATTCGGAATGCGTAATTCGGAATTAAATAACGCGAAATTGAG